>CAZEQP010000401.1:0-4210 GCA_964514345.1 uncultured Candidatus Obscuribacterales bacterium | reverse complement strand
TATGGAAGTAGAAATAGTTTCTTCCATCATGAACCCCACTTCCTTTAATTCAGGTATGAACCCCAGTGCTATTCCCGGAAGACAAACTATTGTCCAGACAGGTGGCGGTCTTGGTACATACACAATTCCGGCATCTGGAATTTTGAGAGATACTGGTATACGAGTCACTGATCAGAAAACCGCATACAATTCAATCGGCAATTATTTGGAAGGATGCGCAATTCGCAAGGGCGTAGACAGTCCATCACATCCGGGACGAGGTACCTTTGTATCCAGTACGGCCAAAAGCATAACCAGATTCCAGGCTCAAGGGATAAACGCCATCGGATCAAAATTCGGTCCTGAATCCTGCAAAAATGTGGAACAGGTTATGGCAGTTGTCGAAATAGTTGAGGCCGGAACAGGTGGAGATGCAAGAGACACCGACTTTCAGTTAATATGGGAAGCGGTCTCCAATTCAAGTAGTGTAACTCCAGCTACCGCTCCGGTGAATGTCGGCAAAGGGCACGATAATATGCCAACAGGAATAGAAGGCCAGATGCACCAGAGATTGGGGATGAGGCCGGATCGAATCGCTGAAGTGCAAACTGAAAATTTCGGAGCAGGTATGCAAGAGATATTGACCAAAATGGTAAGTGCAGGCGTCAAACCGGAAGTGGCCAGGCTTCCTGAAGCCATTAAAACAGCTACTCAGGTTGATTTTAGTG
This sequence comes from uncultured Candidatus Obscuribacterales bacterium, assembly GCA_964514345.1. Lineage (GTDB taxonomy): Bacteria > Cyanobacteriota > Vampirovibrionia > Obscuribacterales > Obscuribacteraceae > Aved-18. Next base: position 3,503 of record CAZEQP010000401.1, on the reverse strand, counting down.
TTCCGTCACAAGCTGCAGCTTTTGCCTCCGCGGCTAACGCCACAGGCAAAAATGTTAATCTGCAAAGAGTATATATTACTGAAAATATGATGCTCTCGGATCCCGAAAATTATGAAGCAGGACGAATTACCGCCAACGACATTTATATAAATGAAGCGGTGGCTCACATCCAATCAAACAGCAACAGCGAAGCTTACAGAACACATTTCTCCAATCCTTCAAATGCTGAATTCTGCAAAGAAGCAGTCTTCTTGAACAGCCGTTATGCCAGAGCTCTTTCCGGCGAACAAGGTTACAGACCCAGTTCTAAATTCGACAGAGAATATTCAGATAAGGAAGTAAAAGCAGCACTAACAGGCAAGCCAGGCGACTATAAGCCCAGAGCCAGTGGACCTTCTGGTGGAGGAGGCTCAGGCAGGCGTGAAGATGAATCGGATTCAGCTACTTTGCTTGCTTAAAAAATTAGCCTGAGTGTGGGAATATTCCCACTCCATATGGGAATATCCCCGATTTCATCCAGGCGGATAAGTCTTAATCTATCTGTAATGCAACACAGATAAACCGGTAAGACTTATGGACCTTTACACCCTGAAACTGATATCTCTCCAATGCCCCAAATGCTGGGAAGAATTCGCTGCGCCGCATGTTGAATCAATGCCGGTGATGACCAATCAGTCTAAGGTTGAAGCCGACATGCATCGTTTTCTTCCGGACGGAGCCATAAGAGCTGCTCTTATCGCCATGTGTCCCTATTGTATGTATACCTGGTGGATTGAGAACTTCGTTAGCAGTGTCGCAGTAACTTTTTTCCTTCCGGAGTCACCACCGGTTGCGCCCTGGAGCAAGTTTGCCCATGCAGTGCTGAGCGGAAGACACACCAATGAACACAGTCTGGATCGCGGCTACATGGCGCTCAATGGCTACTGGTGCGCTAAAGAATGTTTCCAACCGGCAGACAAGTTTCTGGCTGTAGCCAGAGAAGAGTTTCAAATAGCCCTTGAAGATGACTCCTGGTCAGGTTACCGGGGCAGACATTATTATCAAATGGCTGAAATTTTGCGTTTGAGTGGAGATTTCCACAACGCCGTCAAATATTACATGAAGGTGGACAAAAGAGCATTATTGCCGGAAGAGCTTTTAAAACACCAGATAAGAATGGCCAAAATGGGTGATGCAAGAGCGGTGACGATGCCACCACATCTGGTTGAAAAAATCTTTCTTCACGCACTTTCTCCCCACGTCAGAGCAAAATATCGAGATCAGTATATAGAACAAAACCAAGACCAGGACCAGATTCAACAAGTAAGTTAGGACAAAACAGGAAACGCACAAAATGATGGATGATATTACACCACTTAACCTTGAAGACCAGCCCAAGCTGTTCGGCTTGCGTTATGACCAACTGGTTGCATGTCTGGCCGGACTAATAGTTTCCTCTCAGATGTACTCCTGGTGCCAGCCTATTCCGATTGTAGGCGGACATGATTTGCGCATGTTTATCGCAGTTTTCCTGTGCTTACTGGGACCGGCTTACAGCCTGGTCACAATGAATGCATCAGGCAATATCTGGGATTCAGCCTTTGATTTTTATCTCACTCCTCAGACTTATATTCCTGGAGCCGATCCCAGACCGGCTCGCTTTCTAATCGATGAAGAACTTCCTGAATTCATCGACATGGAAGAACTCCATGCTCCTCCTCACCCGGTAATTTCAATTTCCACTCCCAATTCCAATTCCCTCGATAATCAAGAAAACAAGGTATAAACTCATGGTTAGTTCAATATCACGTCGTAACAGCTCAAACACAGGCGCAAGCCCTTTCAAAGGATTCAATCTAGGAATCTCTTTGAGCGGACTTCTGGGTAAAGGCAAAGAGAAAGTGAGCAATCCCAAGCTTGTCGAAGCGATAGGCAAATTGCCATCACTTTGTGTGCCGCGTCCCAATCCGTCGGCGGCGGGACTTTTGCCTATCTGGGACTTGTTCCAGGACGAAGCCTCCGGTCTTGGCGTGATTGTGCTCAAAGACGGCAGTTACCGTTGCTGCTATCAGTTGGATGGAGTGCATGTAAGCGGCTTCGACGAAGTGCGTCTTATCAGCTTGATGAATCAGTTCTCCGGTTTCTTGAGCGGCATTGATACTTCTGTTCAATTCACTGTCGTTTGCAGAAACACCAGTTTGAAAGAACATTTTGAGACTTATCCAGTTGAGGCTGTGGATGAGCCTTTCTTGCAGTATGTCGGCAAAACAGTGGAAAATGATCGCCGCAATTTGCTTGAGCGTAACTTCATTCCTCATCTGACATTTTATGCCACATTCAGCTATCGCCCGCCCAGAAACAAGCCGGCCAAACAAAGCTTGAAAAATTCAATCGTGTCCAGATTGCAGGATGCTTTCGGCAATAAAGCAGCCAAACAAACCGTGGTCAGTCACGGCAAGAACGTAACCACGCTCATTCAAAGAGCCCAGGGTTATATCAATCAGTTGGGCGGATGCGGCATGTCGCCTAAAGCAATCTCGGCTTTGGAATATTTCAGAATGTTGTACAAAGATCTGAATCCTAAAGACGCTAAAAAAATTGATGCCCCCATACCGGATCCGCAAAGACCGAAATCTCAACCTTTGCCTGAAGAAGTGCGACGTGTTTTTCCTGATATGGAAGCAGCCACTATCCGTCAGGAGTTGATGGAATCGCAATATGATTTCAGCAAGACTGACTACGCCAGAATCATAGAAAAGAACGAACTGGACGAAATCAAACAAAACCAGGAGCGCATAAAAACACCTTCGGCTCCAAGCGATGAAGAAAAAGGCGGAAGATTTGTAAGAACTCTTTATTTGACCAGACTGCCTGAACGCACAAGCCCGCTCTGGTTGATTTCTCTTTTGCGTCTGCAATGTGAATGGCGTATGAATATCTATGCCCACAAGCTGGATAAAGAGCTGTTCCGCAAAAAATTGCAACGTAAACAAGCTCAATCATCTGCCAATACATATCAAAGCTTGCTTGGACAACGCTCCACTCCCAACCAGGAAGAAGCAGAGAAAGCCCAAGAAGCAGCCAATATTGGCTCTGAATTGTATACGAGCAATATTGACGTTTTCAATTATTCCATTTATTTCAGCCTTCTGGCTGATTCACTGGACGAGCTCAATCGTTCCACCGAACTTGTGCGCTCGGCAGCTGCTCAATGCAGCGGAGCCCGCTTTCAAGTCGGCTACAGAGAACAGAAAGCGCTATTTGTGGGAAGCCTGCCCGGCATGGGCTTGGACGTCACTCGCCGTGGTAAAGCTGTGCGTACACCCACTTTGAGAAATTCATTTCCCTTTGTACACGCCAAGCTTGGATCTGAAAAAGGCGGAGACTGGCTGGGATTTTCCAAAGAGACTCTTGAGCCTGTATTTCTCAATCCTTATGACGAAAGGCTTCCAAACGCGCTGTGTGTTGTTTTCGGACAACCCGGTGAAGGTAAATCTATGGTGGCTCAACAAATAATTCAAACT
>CAZEQP010000400.1:0-4214 GCA_964514345.1 uncultured Candidatus Obscuribacterales bacterium | reverse complement strand
GCATCATCTGGTCGAATTTTTTTGCATCCTTTTCGTCCTGCTGATTTTCACGCATGGCAGTGATGTCGTTTTGCAAATTACCGATTTGGGTGCTTGCATTGCGTTGAAGATTTGCGATAGTGCCTGTGAGTTGATTTATATAGCTCTGCTGTCTGGTTATATAGTCGTTGTCGCGCTTGAGCCAGTCCTGCATTTGCTTCAACTTATCCTTATTGGCGCTTGCCGCCTTAGGATTCTTGGAAGGAGCGCTCAAAACCTGGATTTGCTTTTCGACAAAGAGTCTGTAAGGAGCATTTTTGCGCTGTTCCTCAGACAATTCGGTTTCAGCCTGCACTTTTTGCTGTTCATACTGTCTGACTTGGGCTTGATTCAGTCCCATCATCTGTTCTTCGTCATTAAAAATAGATTGGTTTGCACCGGCAACCTGGCAATAAGCCGGCATGACACTCACACTGCCCAAAAGAGTCAAACTCAATAGAAATTTCCTTAACGCAAATCCAGCCATAAGACATCCCCTCTATTAAATGATTCAAGAAACAATTCACAGGCTATATATACCTATTTATTGAAGCGGCATTATTAAAAATTCAGACTGAATAGAAAATTGCATTGAACTCTTTACTTCTTTTTGACGTCTAAACAATTAGGAACCGGCACTAAGGAGACTTTTCATGAGTTCAACCAAAAAAACACTTTTATTCAGTCTGGTAATGGCTGTGGTCGCAGGTGCCACTTTATGTGGTCAAGAAGCAAACGCTTATCCGTATTATGGTAACGGAGTCAATGTGAACCCGCCCGGTCCTGCCGGCGGCGCCGGACATGGAAAATTCTGGCGTTACAACCCGGCCGGACGCCGGGGCGGACCAGGCAAAGGCTGGGTCTGGAATCCACCAGGTCCAGGCAAATACTTCTTCCATAAAAGACACAATTGTTATCGCTAAATTTCAAAGGCAGTTCTCCACCCCCGCAAACCGGTCCGGCACTTGTGTCGGGCCGGTTTTTTACTAGCATCGGCAGCCAGCAAAATACTGTAAAATGAGAATCCTTCCTAAATAAAGCTGATTTTGGGGTCAAGCAAATGAAACCCCGATTTCAAGGAAGTTAAATCTCGCGTCTGTGGTGTATCCATGAATAAATTGAAAAAAATAGCTCTGTGTCTGGCTTCGACTCTTGTTGTAAGCACGCCTCTTAACTGCGTTTTTGCTGAAGAGGCGAAAAAGGGTGAAATTGTCGAATTCAGCGAAGCTGATTTTGAAGGGCCGGACGGGCAGGGCGGCGGCAAATCATTATTCGGTCGCCCCAGCCAGGCTCGAGATAACAAGGCCAAAATAGCTCCCGGCACTAAAATCCCCTGCATGATCTGGAAAGAAGGTCAGCCGCAGGCGGTCATGCTTGCCATACACGGGTTCGGACTACATAAAGGCACCTATGACGCTTTTGCACGTGAAATGGTCAAATCCGGAATTGCCGTTTATGCCATAGATATTCGCGGTTTCGGTTCCTGGGTGCAAAAAGGAGCCAATGAAATTGATTTTCCCAGCACAATGGACGACATCGGTCTCACATTACGTGAGATAAGAAAAATCCATCCCGGTTTGCCCGTAATTGTTCTGGGCGAATCAATGGGCGGGGCTATCGCCATGAAAACGGCTGCCGATTACCCAGATATGGTCAATGGACTTATATCTTCAGTACCGGCAGGTGACCGCTACGACAAAGCCAATTCGCAAATGGGAGTGGTAAAACATGTCCTTTTGCATGGATTCAACGCACCTATAGATGTGGGTCCGGCCATTGTCAAAGCCGCCACCAAGAAAAAAGATTTGCAAAACACCTGGCTCAAAGATCCCCTCACTCGTACTTATGTGAAGCCTAAAGAATTGATTGCTTTCAGAGACTTCATGAATGACAGTTTTGATTATGCACCAAAAATAAAAACCACTCCGGTGCTTTTTATTCAAGGCTCCAACGACAAACTGGTGAGACCGGCAGGCACATGGAAATTATTCGGCAGCATCGCCAATCCAGACAGACAAATAGTATTGAGCAAAACTGCCGAGCACCTTATCTTTGAAGATGCTCAATTTAACAAAGAAGATCTCGGTTTTGTATCAAACTGGATAACCAAACACATTATCCCCAACGCCAGAACAAATGCGGCAACTGCCACCGCATCCAGTACCACAACAAAACCGGAAGTAAAGAAAACAAATCGTCCCAAAAAAGCTCTTACTTACTGGATCGAGCTGAAAAGAGACGGCAAAATTTTTCGTTGCAACAACAAAATGTCGTTCAAGTCAGGAGACTCAATAAGATTTCATCTGGCTCCCGACTCAGACGGATACGCTTATCTGGTGCTCAAACAAGGCTCAACAGGCAACAGCGCCGTTTTGTTTCCATCTGAGTCGACAGGAGAACGCAATTTCCTGCGCCGCGGCATAGACTATCCTCTTCCTTATGATGACTGGCTGGCTTTCGATAAGAATCCCGGACTGGAAAAAGTGCGTATTTTCTTTTCCACCAAACAAGTTTCTTTGTCTCAGATTGAAAAATCAATGAAAGACAGCGTATCTTATGTTTCAGCCGATAGAGACGGAGCCAAAGATTTAATAGGCACCGGTCTGCAATTGACCTGGGACGATCCAAACCCTGTCATGATGCCGGATGACGCCAAAATTCAAACAGCCAATTCCGGACAAAACAGCCAGGTCAGGCTGACCTTTGAAGACACCGGCGGAGTGATGGCTGTAGACGTTGCCTTGCTGCATCAATAATAACGGGAATTACAATGAGCAAAAACACAACAAAAATTGTCCTGTCCTTGAGTCTGGCTCTCTCACAAACTCAATTCGCTCTTGCCGCCGACCAGCCGCCCGTATCAGGCATCCAGTGGACTAAAGTTGAGGATCTGGATCCTAATAAAAAATCAGAGCTCAAACCGGTGGGACAAAAATGGGCGGTGGTGATAGGTGTATCCGAATTCGCCGAATCCAGGCTGAATCCGGATAATCCAGAAATGGAAAAAGCAGCCAGAGAGTTCAACAGCTATTTACTGGATCCAAACGGCGGAAGATTTTCTCCCAAGCATGTGCGGATGCTCAATAACTCAAAAGCAACTAGAGAAAATATTCTCAATACGCTTGGATCCAGCTGGCTTGGACAATTAGCCAAACCGGAAGACCTTGTAATTGTATTTGTTTCCACATCCAGTTTTCCCACCACAGATGGTGACGCTTATTTATGCAGTTATAACTGCGCTCTGGATAACATTTATGGAACCTGCGTTTCAATCAAAGATTTGATGGGTGTTTTGCGCAAAAACGTCAAAGCTCAGCGTATTGTTCTGGTGCTGCAATCCGGTTACAGTGGTGCCGCTGAATTGTCGTCAGGCTCTAAAAGTTTGACCAAAACTTTTAACGTTGATCCCACCAAGTTTGTCTCCGGAACAGGCTTTGTGATTGTTTCGTCCAGTCAGCCGGATCAAATGAGCTGGGGAAATGTTTTTTCCACCAACCTGGTATCGGCTTTGCGCCAGAATAACGGGCTCATTTCACTAGATGAAGCTTTTGAGATTGCCAGAAAGAACACTGTAGAGGAAACCAGCAAGGGTGGACGTTTTATGTCAAAACAGACCCCATTACTGAAATCTGATTTTAAAGGAAAGAGTCTTTATCTGGGAGTGCCGGGCACTCAGGAAAGTGACGACATGCCCACCGGAGTCACCAGTTTTCTTGCTGCCGAAGCTCACTATTTCAAAGCAAACAGCCTGGTGAACGAAGGAAAACTGGACGAAGCGATTGGCTATTATCAAAAAACTCTGGAAACAGATCCAAACTATGCGCCGGCACTTTCAGACTATGCCACAGTTCTTGCCTTAAAAGGAAAGCTTCCAGAATCGGAAGATCTATATCGCAAAGCAATTGCCCAGAAACCTCAAGAAGCCCTTTATCACACCAATCTGGCTAGAGTACTGGCAAAACTTGGCGGTGATGAAAACAAAGAAGAAAGCAGACAGGAATTGCAAAAAGCATATGCCTTAAACCCCAAAGACCTGGTGGTATTGTCGGCTCTGTCAAAGGCTTATATCGCTGAAAAAGATTACGACAGAGCGATTGATATTTTGGCTGAATCTCTTGTTCTCTATCCTAAATCAGCAATTGTGTTTGACCAGCCCAGTTTTGCTCTGGCTTGCGCCGGACGCTTGCAAGAAGCTT
>CAZEQP010000399.1:0-4222 GCA_964514345.1 uncultured Candidatus Obscuribacterales bacterium | reverse complement strand
CATTTGTCCGAATCACAAATCGAATATGACTGGTTTAAAAAGAAAGAAAATAATTTCGATTCTGCTCTGGATCGATTCTTATTGCAGGCGTTCAGTCGTTTTCGCAAGCAGGATGCCGAGGTCGAGCAACTGAAAAAGCTCATTGGAAGCCTTCCTTACAGGCACTCAGGGCTCAGTCCGGTGGAACATCTGCAAAGCAAAGGTTTGCTTGATGAGCGACTGCTTGCCGCTCATTGTGTCTGGATTGATGACAATGATATCGACTTGTTGAAAAGCCACTCAAGCTCGATAGCTCTGTGTCCCGTAAGTAATGACTTGTTGAAAAACGGCGAGCCTCAGGTGGAAAAATTCATCGCCTCAGGACTGAAGCTGGGGCTGGGCACAGACAGTCTGGCTTCAGCCCACAGTCTGGACTTGAGGCAGGTTGCCCGTTTCACTTTGCAGAATCTAAGAAAGAGAGGTATAAATGCGGACAGCCGTTCGATGCTGTCTCTTCTTACTGTGAAAGCGGCAAGTGCCCTCGGTCAAGAGAAACAAATAGGATCTCTTGCCGGTGGTAAAAGCGCCGACATACTTGTTTTGAAGCTGCCACTGCACTGGAATAAAGTGTCCGAGCTAAAGAGACTGTCGCCTTTTGATATGGCTTTATCGGCCCAGGCAAAAGTGGAAGATCTTTTTGTGAATGGAAAAAAGGTTGTAAGCAACGGAAAACTGGCAAAATGAGGCAATCTTGCGAGCAGGCGGCGCAACTTATTTGTGGATTTAAGTAACTTTTGAGAATTTATTTATCTATTGGTTTATTACTACAGGCGTCATAATCTACACTTGTATGTACGAAAAACCACACAGTAAGTTTCAGTAAAAGGTTTGATTTAAATGTCTACAGGAAGAACCGATCATATTTGCAGCGGACGCACATGCATGTTTTGCCGGGTGCTGGAAAATCCAGCCGGTGTGAAACAAACCGGTGCGCGGTCGTATATGGACAGCCAGGTCATCGAAAGAGTTAAGGAGCTGGAACAAAGGTCCTTGCTGACAGGCTCTGAACAAGCACCTCCTTCCAGCAAAGGGGAAGAAATAGAGCGACTGGCTCTGTTGGACATGCTGACCGGTCTTTATAACTCACGCACTTTTTTGAAAGAGTTGAAAGACGAGCTGAAAAGATCCAAAAGATATAAGCGTCCAGTCTCACTGTGTATGGTGTCAGTGGACAATTTCAAAGATTTGACCCGCCAGTATGGTGCGCTCACAGCCGATGCCGTAGTCAAATATGTGGGTGAAATTCTCAAAGGCGCCACTCGCGACGTTGACATTGCTGCCCGTTATTCACAAGAAGAATTTGCTTTGATTTTTCCAGAAACTGGAGTGCAGGGCGCTACAGTGGTGGCTGAGCGCATCAGGCAGAGAGTAGCCAACCAGGCTCTGGGTGCCAATTTCAGTCATCTCAAAGTGACTGCAAGCGTGGGACTGGCCGCTTTTCCTACGCACGCGCGTGAGCATGATGAACTTTTGCAGCGCGGCATAGACGCTTTAGAACAAGCATTAAATGCCGGAGGAGACAGAGTCTCACTGGCACAATCGATAAATCCCTAGAGAAATTGAAGGAATAAGACTAATACATGGCAAGCAAGCAAGCCTTTTCGAAGATAGGCTCCTGGGCTATCTTCAAAGACTGGAAACCACTGGCGGTTATCGTCGTTTTTATCTGGTCTCTTACCAGTCTCTTTCGTATTGAAACTGAAGCAACAGTCAATGACTGGATTAAGATGTCCAATTTGAGCCCGGATGAATTGCAGTTTGAAATTCAAAAGCGTGTGACATCGATGCCGCGCTGGCAGAAGATGAATTTCTACGAAAAAGAGCACGTGGTGAAATCAGAGTTTGAAAAAGCTCAGCTGGCAAACAATATTCAGATATTGAAAACTATCGGCATAGCAAATCTTGCCAAATCGTTGAATTTGAAAATACCTACCCGGTATGTTCTATTCACCAATCTGAAGCTGGGTCTGGATTTGCGTGGTGGATCTCAGCTTCTGCTCAAAGCTCTGCCTGCACCACCCCAGGTGCCCGAGATTACCCCTGAAGTAATGCGTGGTGTTGAGACGGTCATTAATAACCGTATCAACAGTCTGGGTGTATCCGAAACACTGGTGCAAAGAGCTGGCAAAGACAGACTTATTGTAGAAATGCCCGGTATCAAAGATCCTCAGCAAGCCAAAGACAGGATAGGCACCACCGCTCTGCTTGAATTTAGAGAGCTGGCGCAAAATCCTGACGGAACGGCAATGTGGAAAGACTGCGGTCTGACAGGCGCCGACTTCAAACGCGCGCAAGCAACACCGATGGCAGGCGGTTCCACCTGGAGAGTTTCTTTTGAATTCAAACCGGAAGGAGCAAAAAAATTCGGCGACCTGACAAGACGTCTGGTCCACCAGCAGATAGGCATTTTCTTAGATGGAGTGCCCACTGAACGCGGGGAAGACGGTCGTCCGCTTTCATTGCAAGAGTATCGCGGCGTTACTGTGCGCGAGCCGATTCTTACAGGAACGGGTGAAATTACCGGAAGCTTCACTAAAGATCAGGCAGTGGATTTGTCGGTGAAACTCAATGCCGGTGCGCTTCCTGTGCCGGTGCAAATTCTGGAAGAAAGAACAGTGGGAGCCACTCTGGGTCAGGACTCAATCAATAAGAGTCTTGTGGCAGGGTGCATAGGAATAGCTACAGTCATGGTCTTCATGCTGCTCATTTACGGATGGGCTGGACTGGTGGCTGACATCGCTCTTATTCTTTATACGATGGCGACACTGGCAATTTTCGTATCCATGCCTGTGACTTTGACTCTGGCCGGTATTGCCGGTTTCATCCTGTCTATAGGGATGGCGGTAGACGCCAATATATTGATCTTTGAGCGCACCAAAGAAGAATTGCAAAACGGCAAGGCGCTTTATACGGCTATTGAAACCGGTTTCGGCAGAGCTTTCTCTGCTATTTTCGATTCAAACGCAAACAGTTTGATAGCTTGCGCAGTGTTGATGATGTTCGGAACTTCAATCGTAAAAGGTTTCGCCGTTACTCTTGCTATCGGGGTTGCAGTTTCGATGTTTACCGCCATTACGGCATCGCGCACCATGCTGCACTTGATACCGCGCAGTTTCGGTTTGTTCGGTCAAAAGTTTGACTCCAAATCTTCTTCCAGTCCAAAGCCAAAACAAAAGGAGGCAGTGTGACCACTAATCCTAAAGAGAAAGAGACGGATCATAAATTGAAAGTTGATCTTGTTAAATATCGCTGGATCTGGATTGGCATTTCAATTTTGTTGACATTTCCCGGACTGGTCGGCATCGGTATGTCATATGCAAAATACGGCTCGCCGCTTAAGCCGGGTATCGATTTCACCGGCGGCTCCATCTTGCAATATCAATTTGAAAAGCCGGTAGAACTTGAGCCTATACACCAGGTGCTGGAAGAATGTCATCTTCCCGGTTCGCAAGTGCAAAAGGCGTATATCTCAGGCAAAGAAGCAGTCGTGCTTCGCACCAAAGCCCTTGACGATGAGAATGTGAAAAAACAACTGGACCAGGCACTGGAACAAAAGCTTGGACCATTTAAGCAATTATCAATCGACAAAGTGACTGCGACAATCGGTCCTGAACTTCTGACCAACGGCTTGATTGCGTTGTTTTCGACTATGGGGATGATGATTTTATACATCTCTTATCGATATAAACTCGATTATGCCGTTTGCGCCATTATCGCGCTGGTGCATGATGTCATAGTACTTTGCGGTTTTTATGCCATTCTCGGACTGACCATCGGGGTGGAAGTCGACAGTTTGTTTATTTCGGCTGTACTTACTGTAATTGGTTTTTCGGTGCACGACACAATCGTTGTATTCGACCGTGTGCGCGAAAACGCCAAATATGTCGGCAGCAAAACTAAAGACCCTGTTACAGGCGAAGAATACAAAAAGACATTCGGTGATGTGGCAAACGACAGTGTCAATCAAACGCTGGCACGCTCCATATACACCAGTTTGACTGTTGTATTCACGTTGACTGCCTTGTATCTCTGGGGCGGAGTCACCACCAAAGACTTCGTACTGGCTATGCTTGTGGGTATCATCTCGGGAACATACAGCTCTATATTTAACGCCAGCTGTCTGCTTGTGCTCTGGCGTGAAATAAAACTGAAAAAACAAATGGCGGGCGGCGGCAAAGCGGCT
>CAZEQP010000398.1:0-4225 GCA_964514345.1 uncultured Candidatus Obscuribacterales bacterium | reverse complement strand
ATGTTCGCTATGTCTCAAGGAGTAGGTGTGGTGCCATGTCATGAAGAAAAATTAGAAAGAATAAAACGAATCCTTTCGATAGAACGTGCCTATGACCAATCAGAAAATGTCATGGCTGTTGAATATTGCGGAAAAGACGAGAGCAGGCTTAGATTCAGAGCAACATCTTTTTTGAAAGGATCAAAATTTGGCTCTTCAATATTCCTGAACGATCACAGGTTATCTGAGAATGGTTCACTTGCAAAAAATAGTCGCTGGATTATTTTCATCAAAGAAGCAGTTCCGGTAAATGGAGTATTTCCTCTAGAGGATGAAGTCGGTGCGATTCCTTATTCTGACACTAATATGGATTTGGTCGGAAAGATAATCGAAATCAAAAAGAAAACAGGTGCTCGATCTGCGCCCGAAGATTTTGATCTTGAGAAAGCATACTTAAAATGTGAGTCGGTGGTCGTTGGCGAGTACAAATGCTGTGACAAACGTAGAGAAATAAGCATTAAGAATCCTCCTTTGGCTCGGTTCCAGTGTAATAAATACTTCAAAGGACCAAAATATAGTACATGGGTTCCTGCTCACTACAGACTAGACGACAAGTTGTCTGAATCGGGCAAACGCTGGAAATTTTCCGAGTCGATGATGCCTCGTTTGGGCACCGAACATATCATTTTTATAGAATATGCCGTGCCAGTGGATGGAGCTTTTGAAACTTGGAATGGCTCTAAAGGCATAGTCCCAGCCAGCGAAGAAAATATCAAACAACTGATGGAGATTTTGAAAAAATACTCCCAGGAAATGAGATGAGCCGCTTACGGATATCGTTTATAACGTTCCAGCTTTTAATCGAAGATCTCAGGTCACAAAAAACACTGGGGTCGTCAAGGATAAGGAATCCCGCCGCAATACCTGACGTGTGAAGCCACGCAAAAAAAGTGAGGGGATCCACAGGGGTAAAAAAATTGGCTTGGCTTTGAGCGACAGTAAAACATCCCTGAAACCTGTCGTTTGAAGCCACGTGAAAAAAGTTCGTCCAGGATCCAGAGAGATTTTCTAGGTCTATATTATAGAAGTCTCGATTCACTTTATAGAAGTATCAGTCCCGGCAAGCTTTTCGCCTGGATTGAAGACACCGGCTAGTTTGCTGTCAGACTTCACAGATGAGACGATCGAATCTACAAGCTTTTTGCCGCCTGCACTATTCATGTGAGCGGTGTCCTTAAAATTTTCGATACCGAAAGAGCCGGCATTGAGATCTAGAAATTTGCAACGAGACGACTGAGCTAGAGAGGAGACTGAAGTCAAATAATTTTGGTAAGCGCCTTTAGGCATGAGTGCCATATTTTGAGGAGTGAGTGGCATGTTGACCAGCATCACTTCGATGTCGTTTGATTTGCAATAAGTCAAAAGTTTTTGCAAGAACTCTTTCTGACAGGCGAGTTTCGCCGGATCAAAATCTTTGAAGCGACGCTTGTATTCACGTGTGTTGTCTTGATATGGAGCAGTCGCCATGGGAGTAAAAAGAAATTGTCCGGGCTCAACAGCATCACCGAACAAGCTATCCATCACATCTTTGGATGGAGGTGCATTGACCATTTTGTCATCCAGCTTTTCTTGTCCGCCGGTGAGCGATCCGATTTTTTCTTGCCAGAACTGATTATTTAAATACTGCGCAGCAAGTCGTTTGCCTGACAGATAAACATTTCTATCCAGAAAGTCCTGGGTCTTTTCCATCAGACCGTTCCAGACGTTTCCTGTTTGCAAAGCCAGTTTGGATAAGTCGCTTTGATATTGCTTCTTGTCGACATAATGTTTGAAATATTGATAGGTGGGAGTGGAAGCTGCACATTCCACACCTGAATCAATGAAATCACGCAGAGTCATTCCCAGAACAAGCAATTTCGGCTTTTGTTTGTCTTTGAAAAGAGAACTTACAAGCATGTACTGGTCTGAGACCATGGCGCCCGGCAAAGAGAAATTGAAGACTGTGATTTTTTTATGCACTGGGGCATTGCAGGCTGATTTGAGCCCGTCTTCCATATAAGTGCTGCGATAGTGGCGCACTGAATCTATTTGCTGATTGGTGTGATCCGCCTCGATAAGTGTTATCGGGATCATGATCAATGACGAGCCTGCAAGCACCACGTCAGGCGATTGAGTTTGCGAAACATATTCTCTGGTCCGCCACCACTGCCAGTTGTGTTTGACCGGCAATTTGTCCGGTTGCACCTGGGGAATGACAGCATTTGCCTGGCACCATTGATTGACCACAAGAAATGCCCCCACAGCTAAAGTGGAGGTGGGCAAATTGATGAATTTAGGCAGCTTCAGCTTTTTGCGTTTTTTAGACTTGGGCATGACCCTGTCATTCAAGAACGAATGTCAAGATCCTGCAAGACTATCTATTTAAGAAGGTCGGATCCTGCTGCTATTATGAAAAAGACCTAATGAGTCGAAAGCTTTTCCACTTCTTCTTCCAGGTCCGGAGACTGAAACACAATCTGGTTGCGTCCGTTCTTTTTGGCGATATAAAGTCTCTGGTCGGCTTTTTGCAATAATTCAAAAATTGACCCGCCGTCTTCAGGGAAGGTGACCAGTCCACCTGAAAAACTGCAATGGAAAGTCTGTCCTTCGTCTCCGGTAAAGGCTATTTCTCTAAATTCTTCAAGCACCCTTTCAATCGCTTTGTGAATAACTTCTTTGCGTTCACGTCTGAATGCCAGCACAAATTCCTCCCCGCCCCAGCGCCCGCGCAGGTCGTCCACTCTAAAGCGACGAGATAAAAGCTGTCCGAATCCAGCCAACACTTTGTCTCCAGCCAGGTGTCCGTATGTGTCATTGACTTTTTTGAAGTGGTCAACGTCGAGAATACATAGTGAAAAATTGGCTTTGATACGCTCAGATTCTGCCAGGATGGCATTCAACTGTTCTGAGAATGCCCGACGCAACAAAAGACCTGTGATTGTGTCTTTGTCGGAGCGTTCTTTGAGCATGCGCGCTCTATCAAGACGCACTTTGACCCGAGTAAGCAGTTCTTCGTTCACCACAGGTTTGGGCAAATAATCATCGCCGCCTGATCTGAAAGCTTCAAGACGCGCTTCAACACCTGTTTGTCCTGTCAGAAAAATTATGGGTAAATCGCTCCAGCGCGGGATTTGTCTGAGCATGCGGCAGACTTCAAAGCCGGTGACACCGGGCATCATCACATCGAGCAATAACAAATCAGGCGGAAATTCTTGCATCGCTTCAAGTATTTGTCCGGGATCATTGAGCGTTTTTACTATGATGCCTTCGTTTCGCAGCACCACGCCTATAGTATTGGCAAAAAATTCATCGTCGTCTGTGATGAGCACACGCGCTCTGCCGCCCTGACGAATTGCCACCAGATGTTGCACAGCTTTTTCAAGCGAGTCCGATTCAAAAGGTTTGTCCAGATAAAGCGAGGCGCCGGCGTGTGCTGCTTCCACTCTGTCTTTTATAAGTCCTTCATCAGAAACAAATGCCAGAGGAAGATTGTCGTATTCAGGCAAAGCCCGGAGTTGTTTGGCAATCTCAAATCCGCTTTCCGCCATGTTTGACGAAAGCGAGATTAGCGCCGCATCTAGTGCATAAACACTGGCACGATCAAGAGCTTCTTTTTGATTGGAAGCGCAAATAACTTCAACCAGACTTTCTTGTCCCAGATTTTCGACTGCTTTGAGAAAATCTTTGTCTTCATCGATGATCATGATGCGTGCCATCGACTGCGGTTTTACATCCAGACCCATGTCTTGATTGAGAGAGTGCAGAGCGGCAAGCACTTCTTCAGTTTCGGTCTTGCCTTCGGCCAGCGCCAGTTCAAGCCGTTCTTCGATTTCTTTTAGAGCGTCGCTTCGATCGTTTAATTCAAGCAAAGTAATTTCTTGCGAACGCAATTCGATAAAAGCCATATGTTCAGCCACTTTTGAAAATCCAAGCGAGCCACCGGTGCCTTTTATTTTGTGCGACTGTCCGCGTATCTCATCGAGATGGCTGTTTTCAGCCAGATTGGATTTGCTGCGCTCAAGCACTTTTTTGATGTCTTCCAATTTTTCAGGAAGCACTCTTGCGTATTTGCTCACCAGAGCAAGAAACATAGTTTCGAAGTCTTTCAGCTTTTGTTTTCTGGCATCCTGACCGCCTGCGCCGTTTCCCTCTTCTGAGAACTGACATTCTATTTGAGCACCAAATATAAATGGTATAACAGGCTTGG
>CAZEQP010000397.1:0-4233 GCA_964514345.1 uncultured Candidatus Obscuribacterales bacterium | reverse complement strand
ATACTGTCGTGCTCTCTTGCAAAATTCGCCGCCAGACAGTTAGCCACAAGACTGGTAGATTTGATGTCATTGCGTCCCCAGCGTATATCAGGATGAAAAACCGCTTTCACTCCGGTTTCACGCTGGCTGGCAAACGGGTCGTCAAATGGCGTAAAAAACATAAAACAGTTGGGAGTGGAATGTTCAGGATAATAATGTGTGCGTGCCGCCACACCGCGGGTGACTTGCATATATGCCAGGGCATTTTCAAGACCCGAGACTTCAAGAGTCAAATGCAGTCGTGATTCCAATTCTTTTAGATCGCATCCTGAAATACAGAGTGAAAAGAGGCTTGTTTTCAAACGATTGAGATGATCAGCCAGATGCAAAAATCTGCCGTCATAAACTTTAATCACTTCATATACGGCGTCTCCAAAAAGGAAAGCTCGATCCAGAGCGGGAACCATCACCTGTCCAAGCGGCATGATTTGTCCATTCCAATTGGCGGTAAAATTCAGATGATCATTTACTTGAGACATCAGGGTGTTTTGGCTCTGGGCAGAATCAAGGCTGGAACGGCATCTAGCGCTGTGAGCTGAAGCTCGGTCAGAGATGCTCTTCTTTCTTCGCTTTTAATATCGCTTTCAATCTTGGCCAGATTTGTTTTCTTTCCTTCGAAAACAACCACTCCTTCATATGGAGTAAGAATTGAAATATCGGCTTTTACAATGCCTTTGCTAGACCTCAACCGTTTTGAAATGCGACGTATACAAGCAACGCAAGTTGCTCCTTTTAACTGAAAGTCGAGTCGTAAATAAGGAGCATTCTGCGTGTCCCCAACTTTGGTGACTGGATTCTCTTTCTCTTGAGCCAGTGCGCACGGACTGAACAGTAGCAAGATTATAAGTATGGAATAATACTGTCGTTTCATTAGTTAACCGCTTCCCAGCATCCCTGCGATTTGAGACTGAAAAACAATTAGCACAATAGCCATAACAATATTAAATCCAATCACCATTGAAAGAAGTCCTGTGCCTATCATGAGATGCCAGCACACTATGGCATAACGCGGTTCCATAGAACGAATGACACCGAATCTGGTCATTACAAAACCGGCGATAGCCATTAGAAGAAGGATGTCGGCCACTACATAACAAATTACAGCTAGAGACTGCAGGTTAAATGCAGGAAGAACGGCAAATACCAGTGCTCCAACCAGAGAAAACACCAGCATATTGGTGGTCATAACATCTGAATGTCTGAATGTAAGCGACTTGTCGGCACTGATTCGGCTCAGATAGTCAAAAGTTTTGCAGCAGCTTTCAAAAACCGATGCCCGCGGATGCTGCTCTTTACCGGCTTTATTCACTTCAGACGAGTTTGCATTCTCTGGTTCTTTTGCCGGTTCTTGCTTTTCTTCTGTATTGCTCACGATGGACCTCTGGTTGCTCTTTAGAAATAGTATGATTTAAACAACATTCCACGCTAAATTCTATTGATACCAGTGTACTCAAAGCAAAGAATTTGTTTTATATCAGCCAGTTTGTTATGGATTTTACTGACGTTATCTGCCTTATGTTCGGAAAATTCCTACTCAAGCAACCTGAGCCAAATTCGCACTTTGTATAGGGCGAAGAAATTCAGTCAGGCTCACAAACTGGCTTTGCAACTCTTACAGCTTCAAGAAAAGAGCGAGGGCAAAGACAGTCCCGCGCTTATTGAAACTCTCAATCTTGTTATTGCTTCTGCTTGCGCTCAGGATCGCTGCAAAGACACCACGCCCTGGCTTGTCCGCCAGCTTGAACTGAGAAAGAAAAATCTGGGAGAAAACCATCCGCATGTGGCAGTCAGCCTGTGCCTGCTGGGAGAAAATGCCGAATCTAAAGGGAACTGGCTTAAAGCTGAGCAGTATTATCAATCGGCCTTAGAGCTTAGAAAGAAAATAGAACCGGCGCTGGTTGAAGCTACAGGCAGAAATCTCGACCGAGTGAATAGAAAAAGGGCTAAAGAAAAAGGGCAAAAACAGTGAGGACAAGATAAAATTCGCTTGACCATTCAGGGAATAGGGGTAAAATTAAAAATAATTTAGCTACCCTTACTAGCACATTGAGCTCACAGGCACTTAAATTTGCCTGCTTGAGACAATTAAATCAATCGAGGGCTTATGCCATGCACAGGAATATGAACCGAGAGTTACAGCGAAAACGCGGAGCCGTTTTGGGTCTGGTCGTGGTCAGCGCGCTGGTTCTAGCGATTCTAGGAGTCGGATTTATTTTCCTTATTATGCAGTTAGGCGGCGGTCAGGAATTGCAGCACGCCACTGATTCAGGCAACTTAAACGTGGCCAAACAAGTGCTTCGTCACCCGGGAATTAAACTTGATCCCAACAATCCGGACGAAAAAAATATTTTCGGTGACACTATTGACCCCGAAACAAATGAAGTCAACCTTTTGTATTACAACAGACTTGTTGCACAAGCTTTACTTATCCAAAACAATGCAAACGTGCTAAAAACCTCAGCCTCTAGTGCTCATTCCAGCCAGATGATGGATCTGGTTAATGGAATTGCCGGAAGGCTCAACGATCAGCTTGTTTCTCCGGGAAATTTCGACAAACATTTTCACGACACAGCTCAAAATCACGCCATGAGAATGTTCGAAGCCATGGCGAACAGTGTTTCACATGTCGGTCAGAACCATGAAGTTTCGCATATGGCAAGAGGGGCGGCGACAAACGTACACATTGCCGACAATCAAATTTTGCGAGCAGGAAGCAATCCGATTCCGGCTATCAACGATTTCACGGTCCCAGGTCCCAACGGTAAGCTTTACCTTGTAGGCTACAAACAACTTACAGTGAACAACAACAAGACTCTGTGGGGAGTTCCTTTGCGTCCAAGCCAGCCTCCACATCTGGTGGCAGACAAAAACTTTGTCTCAAATCAACCGCGCGGACCAATTCCTCTTTTTGTGCCGCCAAATTCATTCAAATCGGCCGGTCTGACCAAGGATCAACGAGCAAGCAATCTGAATACTCGAGCACTTTCAAGCTCAATAGTGGGTTCATTGCAAAAAACCTGGCAGGCTTCCATTCCACGCGGAGTAATAATAGTAGACAATAAAGGCGCCTTTTGCGGTTCAGTCACAACAGGCAAATTCGATATCTGGACCGACAAGCTTATGGATCCAAACTATATTGAAGTACTTGGACCGACTTCAGCGACAGGACTGATTTCCGACTCGTCAAATGGAGCTTTGCAAGACGTAAAAAGCTTCGTTGATTCAAACTATAATGCTCTGATAGGCGGTGACACTGCCGCACAAAATCAACTCGCCAATAAACTGGGTAACGCCGGAATCGACAGCTGGGGCGACTATCCAAGCGATCCCAATGGCAACTCAAAAAATAAGCAATTCATCGAAGATATTAAAAGTTGGATTGTCACTCGTTGCAACAACAAAAATACCAAAGCTACCAACGATCTATGCAATCTGGGCAAATTCATGTCTTTATACAACGAAAACTCCGGCGGAGGAACATCCCACCAGGATTGCAACTTGATGGCAGTAGAGAAGTATCATGTTGATCTTTGTACCGTTCGCGCTACGGGAGCCGACTGTGCCGAAGTGCGATCACAAAATGCATATTCGGGACTGAAAGCATATCCAATCACAGGAAATTGCGGATTGACCAAAACCAGGATTGGAACACTGGCGGAATTAATGGGACAAACAAACGTCGCGCAGGAAGTGTCTCAACAGTTAACTACCTACATGTATCAGATCAACCCGGAAGCTCCAGATATACAGGCTCAGATAGCCAACGTATTCAACTCTCCTGTTCTATTCGACAAAATAAGTTACATTTATCGAAACCCGAACAACAACACCCTTGTGTTGAGCACTCAGCTTCCACCCTGGCCGCTACCGGATCTTAGCATTCCCGGAACCAACCTTCCCGACGGACCCGAACCTCCTAAAACACCTATCTATACCAGGGCATTCAGTATGGATCCTCTGACCAATTGTGACGGAGAGTGCGGATATCCTCACCCCTGGGATTGCCCTATGGGCTCTCTAGCCGATGGAATGGATTGGGCTGAATGGCAGCCGTCATCAGGATTTAAAAATATCCTTGGTGTGCTGAAATTTAGAAACAGAGCTAGTGGTGGCGGAACTTTCTGTTGCCCATGTTGATAAAGTGGTCTAACTTACGGAATCCAAAATGTTGAAGCGAAAATTTTCCATCTGTGC
>CAZEQP010000396.1:1801-4234 GCA_964514345.1 uncultured Candidatus Obscuribacterales bacterium | reverse complement strand
AAATTTTCAAAGTGGGCAAAGGCAGTATTATTGCCGGATGCATGGTTCAAGAAGGCAAAATTCAGCGTAATGCCATTGTAAGAGTGGATCGCGATGGCGAGATCATTTATGAAGGCAAACTGGACAACCTCAAACGCTTCAAAGACGACGTCAAAGAAGTTGCACAAGGCTTTGAATGCGGTATGAGCTTTGAGAAATTTGGTGAATTGCAGGAAGGTGATAAAGTTCACGCTTTCATAATCAAAGAAACAAAATTAGTCTAAATCATCTAAAGTCAGGTAAAAAGGAAATGGCACAAGAACGCTCACTAAGGGTGTCTCAAGCGATAAAAAAAGAAATCGCTTCCATGTTGCAGCGCGACATCAGAGATGAGCGTATTTCCGGACTGGTTTCGATTACTGATGTCGAATGTACACATGATTGCCGTTCGGCAAAAGTATTCATTTCTGTATTTGGTGATGCTGAAGCGCAAAAGGGAACACTTGAAGCACTTCAGGAAAAAATTGGAATGATGCGGGGCGAAATATGCCGCCGTCTGCGGTTGCGTTTTGCTCCTGAACTGAAAATTATGCTCGACGATTCGCTTGAACGAGGAGCCAAGGTATCCGAACTTCTCGGCAAAATTGCCCGTGGCGAAGTCTAAAATTTCCAATTCAAAAATCGGATTCGTCAATCTTGTCAAGCCTGGTGGAATCACATCGCATGATCTGGTTAATGCACTGCGCAAAATTACTGGCATAAAACAAATTGGACATTCAGGCACTTTAGATCCAATGGCTCAAGGAGTGATGATTCTGGGGTTATCTAAAGCCTGTCGTTTGATTCAGTATTTGCAAAGCGACAAAACTTATGTTGGCGAAATCTTCTTCGGCACAAGAACAGACACAGATGATATGGAAGGCAAAATACTGGCACAAGACGATCCCTTAGTGTTAAACAAAATAAGTTCAACCGATATCGGTTCAGCTTTAAAAACTTTCCTGGGAAAAATTGAACAAATTCCACCTGCATACAGTGCCATCAAAATAAAAGGCGTGAAAATGTACGAATTGGCACGAAAAGGAGAAACACTGCCTCCTGAAGATGTGAAAGCTCGAAGCGTCGAAGTCAAATCAATTGAAATATTGAATTTTGAAATGCCTCGATTAAGTTTGAGAATAGACTGTTCTTCCGGAACGTATATACGATCGATAGCCAGGGATCTGGGAGAAGCTCTGGGTGTGAATGCTTGTTTAAGCAGTCTTCTGCGCGAGCGAGTAGGACCTTTTCATTTGAGCGATTCGATTGAACTTGAACAGTTTCAAGAGGCATGGCAAAAAGATGATTTTTCATGCATAGTTTCTCCGGCAATGGCTTTGCAAATCCCCTCAATCGAAATGGATGCAAAAGTTGCACTTAGGCTTGTCAATGGACAAGTTCTCGATTCATCAGATGAGCATAAGGACGGGCTTTTCATGGCAGAAATGGAAGGTGAGCCTGTGTGTCTTGTTGGTGTTGATAGTGGAAAAATGAAAGCCCGGGTAGTATTGAAGTCACAGGAGCAATTCTAGGTAGACTTTGGAAATTCACAATCGAGAATACAAAAGAAGTTTTGTTCTCAGTACAGTAATTATTATTGAAGCTGCTTTACTCGGCATTGCGGCAATCTGGTGCAAAGCCGCATCAATTGACTTGCTTCCCAGCCTTGTCAATGTTGAATTCTGGCATTTAGTTGCAGGTGTCCTCATTGGTGGAGCCCTCAGCTTGTTCGGTCTTTTACTTACGCGGGTTGAATCGTTCAAATCATTTCACCAGCTTGTGTATGAAATTATGGGGCCCCTTTTTGCCCGTTCAAGAGTGTTGGATGTTGCGCTGATTGCCGCCTCTTCAGGCTTTTGCGAAGAAGTCTTTTATCGGGGCGTTTTGCAAAGTCAATTCGGAATAATCGTAGCCAGTCTTATTTTTGGCATCTGTCATTTCGCCGGCAAACAGTATTTTCTTTATGTCATATGGGCAACACTGGCCGGCTATTTATTCGGGCGCCTATACGAAATAAGCCATTGCCTGTGGCTTCCCATAATTGTGCACGCAGTTTCGAATTTCACCTCAATTCTCATTTTGAGAAATATATTGAGAAAACAAAGCTCAGAAGAGAAGTGAAAGAATCGACCAAGAGTAGCATTTGCTTGCAAAACAACGACCGAATTTTGCTTATAGCGTAATCGACCTAAAAAAGGGCACAAAAATAGGTCGATTACGCTATAAGCCCTGTTTTTCACAGTCTGTCTAAAAAGAATAGGAGCCGTGAAAACGACTCCTACCTTAATTTCGCTTTTTTAGCTGGTTAACGCTACAGGTTAACGACGGCCTTTAGCTTTCTTTTTGGCAGCTGGCTTTTTAGCAGCCGGTTTTTTAGCGGCGGCTTTCTTTTTAGCTGGAGCGGCTTTCTTAGCA
>CAZEQP010000396.1:0-1791 GCA_964514345.1 uncultured Candidatus Obscuribacterales bacterium | reverse complement strand
TCCGAAGGTAGCAATAAAAAAGTCCCGGCAAACGCCGGGACTTTAAATCTATTTCTGCTTTAGAAATAAGAAGGCTACTATTTTTTAGCGGCTTTTTTAGCAGCTTTCTTAGGAGCGGCTTTTTTAGCGGCTTTCTTGGGAGCAGCTTTCTTAGCGGCAGCTTTCTTGGGCTCGGAAGAACCTACTGAAAGAGCAGACATTTTCTGCTTGCCATCTACGATTGCTTTCAGTTCCTGACCGGGACGGAATACAGGAACGCGAGCGGCGGCAATTCTCAATTTCTCATCGGGATTTTGAGGATTGACACCCATGCGGGCTTGTCTGTGACGGCGCTCAAATGTGCCGAAGCCGACCAAGGTAACGCGTTCGCCGGAGGCCATCGCGGAGGTCAGGCTGTGGATAAGCGAAGCGATTGTGTTGTGCACATCGAGCTTAGTTTGTCCGGTAGCCTTAGCTACTTCGTTGACTAGTTCTGCTTTGTTCATACTTTATTTTCCTACTTTGATATGTTCATCAAACTGACGGAGACTGGTTTTTCAACTCCTCGCCTTGTGCCAAAAAACTTTGTCTACCGGCCGGAATTTAAAAACGAATGTGATACTACCACCCAAGTTATCTGAGTTCAATAGGATCTCCAAAGATTTTCAAATTCTGTGGTAGATTTTCTTTCGTATGTTTTCTCCCGAAACTAAAAACGAAACAATATCGGCGATCTCGACTCCTCCCGGCTCCGGAGCAATAGCTATCGTTCGTATATCTGGTCCGGAATCGTTTACTATTGCTGAAAAATTTTTCTCTCTTTCTCAATCGTCCCTGGAAACGGTCAATCTGAGAGGCAATAGCCACAAAGCCATGCACGGCTTCATTCTTGAACCGCAAAGCAAAATATGCATTGACGATGTTGTGCTCATTGCCTATAAAGAGCCTTCAAGCTACACAGGCGAGGATTTGGTCGAAATAAATTGTCACGGCAGTTCATTTGTATCACGTGAAATACTGGATTTAATCATCACATTGGGCGCACGCCTGGCAAGACCGGGCGAATTCACGCAGCGCGCCTACCTGTCGGGAAAAATGGATTTGACCCAGGCTGAAGCGGTAATGGATTTAATCGCCGCCAAAACAAAAGTGCAAAGCCGCCAAGCACAAGCCGCTCTGAAAGGACAAATAGGCGGGCAAATTTCACAAGTGCGTCAAAATTTAGTTGAGCTTGCTACACGCATCACTGCAGGAATTGACTTTCCTGAAGAAGTGGGAGACGTTCCTCTCGACGATATAAATGATATTGTGCAAGAGGCTGAGTCGCGCTTGACTAGCCTGGCTGCAACAATGCGCGCCGGACGATTCTTGCGTGAGGGTCTGAGAGTTTCAATCGTGGGCCAGCCAAATGTCGGCAAATCAAGCCTGTTGAACCAATTCCTCAAGTTTGAGCGAGCCATAGTGACTGAAATTCCAGGCACGACCCGTGACTCTATAGAAGAGCTGGTGGAGCTTGGCGGCGTGCCTGTGCTTCTGGTGGACACAGCCGGAATAAGAACGACTCAAGATAAAGTTGAACAGATTGGAATAGACCGTACAGTCGCATCCATAGAGCAGGCAGACCTGGTCGTTTTCTTAGTCGATGCAACCAGAGACTATGACTGTACAGACGGCGAGATTATGAATTTAGTGGGTGAAAAACCCTTTGTGTTGGTTAAAAACAAAATCGATCTGGGACCAAACAAAAACAGTTTTTTACCGGAGGGCGCACTGGCTTCAATTTCAATCTCAGCAAAAACCGGACAAGGATTG
>CAZEQP010000395.1:0-4236 GCA_964514345.1 uncultured Candidatus Obscuribacterales bacterium | reverse complement strand
AATCGACGGCGACGCCTGTGGGATACAGAGCATTTTTTGATGTGGGAAGCGGAGCATCGGATCATTTGACGATGTATGATTATCCGTCGACTGCCGAGCAAATGTGGGCATATTCAGGCGCATCGCAAAGCTCTTTTTCCTCGACATCGGGCTTTACTCTAAACCAGTTCCAGTTGATAGAAGGCATACATACAGGTGCCGCTTCAGGCAGCATTTATACAAACGGGGTGCTGGGAGCGACAGGGTCTATATACAACTTAAACAATACAAGCAGAACGACCAATTTCATAGGAGCGTATAATTCGGGCAATTTATTCCAGGGTGAAATTTGCGAGATACTTTTTTATAACAGGCCGATCACGGCTGTTGAAAGACAGGCAGTGGAGCAATATGTGAATAATCGCTATCAATTTTCGGTGAAACCGCCTGTGATAACACCGGCGTCAGGTGTTTATTCGATACTACCTGCCACCGCTACAATGAGTGCCGATCCGGGAGCGACGATATATTACACCACGGATGGTTCCACCCCGACTACAGGAAGCACTCAATACACGACCCCGATTACTCTTTCAGGCAGCGCCGTTTTGCGTGCCATTGCCGTGACCGGCTGGGGAACAAGTGCTGTAACTGACGCATATATTCAATTAAAAGAAGGCACTGAAAATGTTCCAAGAACAGGCATGCAACTCTGGTACAAGTCTGACTATGGCGTGCTTACAAGCGGAAGCGATGTGACCCAGTGGTCTGATATGTCGGGCAATGGATATCATGCTACTCAGTCAAGCGGGTCAAACAGACCGACAGTGACAAATGACATTGCAAATGGCAATGCTGGAATTTCATTCAACGGGACTTCTCAGTACTTGCAAATGCCTGCCGGATTTGCCGATTTCACATCGGGCGCCAGCATATTTGCAGTAACAAGACCGACAGGATTTCCATCTTCGACACCAGTAATCTTAGATTTTTCAAATGGAGCAGCAAACAGTAATAATTTGACAGTCTTGGAAGGAACATCGACCACAATTGGATTCAATGCATATAACGGGTCTACAAGCAGTTCGGTAAATTCGACCAGTGGATTGACCCAGGGCAAATTCCAGATGTTTGAAATTATCCATAATGGTGCCGCAAATGGGACTGTGTACACGAACACCACCCAGGGTGCCACAGGCACAGTGCAGAATCTGGTCAATATTGCCCGCTCGACAAATTATGTGGGCAGATCAGGCGGAAGTACGCCCTTGTATTTCCAGGGAGATCTTGCCGAAATATTTATGTACAACAGAGGGCTAACAAGCTCGGAGAGAGCCGGTGTGGAGTCATATTTGATGCAGAAATATCAATTGGGCAATGCCGCGCCGATAGCTCCTGTTTTCAGTATAAGCACAAGCACATTAGCCGAAGCATCACAAGTGGCGATAACGGCAGAGCCTGTAGCGACAATTTATTACACACTGGATGGTAGCACGCCGACTACGAGCAGCGCAGTCTATACTAAGCCGATAAATATTGCCTTTACCCAGACACTGAAAGCAATTGCCGTCTATCAAGGCGCATCAAGCAGTGTAACAAGCGCCACCTATACGCTTGATTCGACAAAGTGGCCGGCGCCGCACGCGACCGATACCACACCATTGAATTTAAATCTTCAACTACCCACGACAGCCATACCGCAATAGTAACGAGACCAAGACAATGAAACCGAAAACAATGAAAAAAATATGGCAAAAAATGGGTGCAGTCTCATTGATTATGCTTTTCTTCTGGACGATGAATGCTCCGGTTGTATTGGCGCAGCAAGAAGCTAATAAAAAAGCCCCGCCGCCTCCTGCCATGCCCAAAAGCATCAGGAAAGGCGAGAATAAAGTCAAACTGGTAAAACCGGTCCAGACAACCAAATCAAAAGATCCTACCGATCTGGAAGTGATGACTCTGCGAGTTTTTCCTGAGCCTCTCACGCCGATGTTATTAACCGGCAAAGAAGTGAAAGGTGAAAATGCCGAACTGGTAAAAGCACTGGATGCTTTCAAGCTGAAAAATAACTACGAAGATATTTCGGATTTAACTAATTTCCTGAAGAAATATCCCAAGTCCAGATGGCGCCCATCGCTTGAATTAAATATGGGCTTGCGCAGGCAAGAAGCAGGTTATATTTCAGATTCACTTACATTTTGGAAATCCGCCTGGGAAACTGCAAAAAATGAGAAGGGTCGCAACCAGAGAGCGGTAGCCGACAGAGCCGTGGCTGAGATGCTTTATCTTGATGCGCGTCTTGGCCGAATGACCGAAATTGAAAAATATCTGGCTGAATTAAAAGGCAGAGAAATGAACGGCGCCGTCGAGCAAATGGTCGAAGGTGCCCGAGAAGGGATGCTGCGCATGCAGGCAGCCCCGCAAGATAGCTTCAAATGCGGACCTCTTGCTATCAACACAATTTTATACCTAAACGAAGACGTGATGAAAAGCAACCCGACCGTAGAGACCACCCAATCCACAGCGCAGGGAACCAATCTGGCGCAAGTAAAAGACCTTGCCGATCAAGTCGGTCTTCATTACCAGATGGCAAAAAGGTCCAAAGGCGCACCAATTGTGGTGCCGTCAGTGATGCACTGGAGCCTGGATCATTTTGCGGCAGTGACAAAACTTGCCAAAGGGCGGTATCACGTTATCGATCCCACATTTGACAGGGGCGGAAATCTCTGGCTGACAAGCAAGGCCATTGACACAGAATCGGACGGATATTTCCTTGTGCCGCAAGGTCCGCTTCCTGCCGGATGGAGAGCAGTCGAGCGAGCCGAGGCGGAAAATATCTGGGGCAAAGGAGGGTCGGCAGATTGTGACCCTTCAAAAAACCCAGATGATCCAAAAGACTGTCCGCAAGGCGATTGTTGCGACTCAAGCGGCATGGCTCGATGCATGTACTTCACCATGCAGAATTCGCTCAACATCATGGATACGCCTCTGAGCTACAGTCCTCCTATTGGTCCGTCTGTGGATTATTTAATCAATTACAATCATCTTGAAGCCGGTCAGCCAGCCACATTCACATTTACCAATCTTGGTCCTGACTGGAGTTTCAACTGGTGTTCATATTTAAGTTTGGACGCATCACAAAATGCCACAGTTCAGGTAAGAGGCGGTGGATTTGAATATTTTCCTTATTCGCAACCGGATAATACAAACAATCCATATCCGCCTGCGCTGACTTCTCAAGCAATTCTCTCAGTGGATGCCGCTGGTGTTTACCGGCGATCTATGCCGGATGGATCATACGAGGTTTACAGCCAGAATGACGGCACCGGCAGAATTTTCATGACTCAGGTAGTGGATGCGCACGGCAACAAAGCCACCATAGCTTACGACGGAAATTTCAGGCTGACCAGCATTACAGACGCCATAAGCCAGGTCACCTCCGTCACGTATGTTTCGAACACTGTGGGTAACGTGGGGTTTTACAAAGTTGCTCAGATTAGCGATCCTTTTAGCAGAACATGCACTTTTGCTTATGATTCGACGACTACAAATCTGGTTTCGATAACCGACGTGATCGGCTTGGTGTCTAAATTTACATATGACCTTTCTTCGACTTTCATCAATTCGATGACCACCCCTTACGGCACAACCTCTTTTTACCAATACACAAATAATTATCCGATTGAGAACAAATTTGTCAGGGGACTCAAGTTTTATTTTCCTGACGGAACGTCCTCCTTGGTTGAAAACTGGAGACGTCATGAAACCCAGACACATTTCTGGGATCGCCACCAGCTTGCGCTTTATCCAAATGATGCCGCCAACAGAGTTTATACTCACTGCAAAAACACAAAATTCATGGTGGCACCGGTCTCACAGGTTGAAGTACCGGTTGCCGCCTGGGTGAAAGAACCGCTTGAAGGACAGGTAACTTTTACGTATGAAGGTCAATCCGGCGGCGGCGATATTATTTTCGTAGGCAAGAACAACGACCCAATTCAGATAAGCAGGACTTTGGATGATTCATCGGTCCAGAATTACTTTTATGAATACAATTCCTTTGGAAAAATCACGAAAGAAACTGATCCTGTAGGCAGAGTTTTTGAATATCGATATGCCGCCAATAACATAGATCTGCTGGAAAAACGCCAGACAAAATCGGGCGCAAATGATCTTTTAGGCAAGTGGATATTCAATAACACCCAGCATCTGCCAAATATTGCCATTGACGGTTCGGGTCAAAGGACTGTCTATACT
>CAZEQP010000394.1:0-4241 GCA_964514345.1 uncultured Candidatus Obscuribacterales bacterium | reverse complement strand
CGTCAATCCAGTACTGGATATAATACCGCTCAAGTTCAAGTTCTTTTAAAAGAATATTTTCGGACTGTCTGGACAAACGCAAATATACAGAATCACCATTCACAGTGCCCTGGGCAAAAGCTTGCGCAACACTGAAATAAAGGGCAAGACCCAATACTTGTATCCGGTTGCGCAAGCGGGTAATCACCACAGGCGACCTGATTTATTTTTTCGCTTCTTCTGTCACTGCCTCAGGAATATCCAGTGAAGGATTGCGTTTGAAAAATGCTTCCGGAGCAATTTTGAATCCCATAGTGGCTGCAGGCATAACAGGCCAATCTTCTACTCTTGGTGTATGAGTGATACCGACTGAATACCACAGCACCAGATCTTCATTTTCGATTGGTGTGTGATCCGACCAGGTAGGCAGTCCCTGACCGCCGTGATTGGATGCCGGATAGTCTCCTGATGCCCACATTTCTTTCTGGTCATATTTTGTAGCCCAGAAATGATGATCCAGAAATGCCGCCCGTTTTCTGTTATAAGACTCAGGATGACTGTATGGATAAGCGTTGGCACCGGGCTCGACCACATAGCCTGGCAAGTGTCCCAGATATCGGCTCACATTGGGGTTGACTATTTTCCAGCAGCGGCGGGTGTATTCATTCAAGTCGCGTCTGGCTTCTTGTTCGCGGCGCAAAAGTGTTTTTTCCATGACGAATGTGTTTTGTTCAAGATGTCCGCGACCTTCTCCCAGAGGTCTGACGTTTAACTCATACAAACTGTTTTTTTGACCGTCTATATCAAAGTCAAGTCTGAAACAGAAAAAGTGCTGGTGGTTGATACCCACCACATGCGGTGCCATCAATGTGCCGTAACGCTCAAGTCCTTTGGGGATGATGACGCCCTCTTCATTGGGTTCTTGATCGCAGCTCTGACAAGAATCCTGGGCTACTCCCTGAGTAAGCACGTCGCCATTGAGCGTGACTTTCACGTCGATAGAACCGTCCTGGTTAAACAACCATTGAGTGAAATAGTCATAATTGCCCAGTGTGAACATATGAGCGATAACTAGCTGTCGTCCGCGGCGGGTGCATGTTCTTTGCGCGTCATCGTCTTCGTGCTCCCACAAGATACCGCCGTCTTGTTCCCAGATTGAAATGGCTCCAGGCTTGAGCTTGATATCACCTACACTATTGGCGTAAGGAATATCAAGGCAAGTGGCGTGCCGTGGCACTTCATGTCCGGGGCGAAGAGTGGTTGTAAGACGCCCCAGTCCGTATTCGCCTTCATCAATAGGTGAGCGCCAGACCCAATCAGGACCTGGTGCACCGTATGGTACCGAGACTTCCGACACACCTGCACGGTGCATGATTGATCTTTGTTTTCCGTCATCGTCATAACTTATGGTATGGAGTACAAGACCTTCACGTGCATCAAGCTCGTAGCGGAATTTCCATTTTTGCCAGGAAACTTGATTTCCGTTTATATCAAAAGATGGTCCTTCGGGCATTGTGGTTACAAGCGGTTTGCAGGGCTCACGCAATTTACCCACTTGAGCAGGATCGAAGTAATTTGAAGTGATACCAGCAAGGGGGACAATGTCTTTAGCATCGCGCACCACAGCTTTTTTAGTGGTCAGATTTACCAGGGCGGATAGTCCTTCAATAGGCTCCCCGAAAGAATTGTTGCCTCTCACTCTGTAATAAGGATAAGCGCGAATCAAACGATCCTTTTTAGGATTGTCTACATTCACCGGGTTGCCCACAACAAACATTTCCATATGCACATTGGTCATGTCTTTGATTCCCCGACGCTCAAGACCCTTGCGCCATTCAGGCGTAG
Organism: uncultured Candidatus Obscuribacterales bacterium; assembly: GCA_964514345.1. Classification (GTDB taxonomy): domain Bacteria; phylum Cyanobacteriota; class Vampirovibrionia; order Obscuribacterales; family Obscuribacteraceae; genus Aved-18. Next base: position 2,417 of record CAZEQP010000394.1, on the reverse strand, counting down.
CCATCAAAATGTCGATGCCTACAGGTGTGTCTTCTTCCAATTGCATGGGTTGGACGCCTTCACGCAATTTGTCCAGTATGATTTTTTTTGCGTTTAAATCTATGTCAAATTCACGAGTTTGATTTGAATCCAGATTATAAACAATGGCCCGAGCGATTCTTTGATATTTGTCTCCCGGCTTCCAGGCAAGCACCGAGTTTTTGTCCGGTTCCATATTTCCGAGGAAAACAAGTGAGTCATTCTTACCGAATTTTCCTGCGCTTTTCATTATTTCAATTGAACTTGCTAGTTCGTCTTTATTCAAAAAGTCCAGTGGGTGGCTGGAGCCGACTTTGAAAAAAGACGAGGCCTCCAGCGCTTGCACCGGCTGGTTGGGAAGAATATTTATTGCGGAAATTGACAGTAGTAACGAAAGCAGAATTTTGGAAACGGATTTTCTATTCATTTGTAAAACCTTATTGTGAGGCTAAAAAGTATACCCCAACCGGGGGTGGGGGAAGGCTTTTAGCAGTATTCAAGCGGGAAAATAACTTGCCTGTTCTCAAGGGGCTATGATTATCGCCATAAAGCCCTCATATTACCCGGAGCATTGAGATGTCATCCACTGAATTGCCAGTTTTAATGTACGGAACCGCCTGGAAAAAAGACGACACCGCTCGTCTTGTCAGAATGGCCATCGAATCCGGATTCACCGCTATTGATACCGCCAACCAGAAAAAACATTATGATGAAGTCCTGGTTGGAGAAGCTTTGAAAGAAGCCTGGGACAAAGGTGCCAAGCGAGAAAATTTTTTCATTCAAACCAAATTCACGTCAAAAGACGGTCAGGACCACAGGCTTCCTTACGATCCTTCCGCTGATTTGAAAACACAAGTCAGACAGTCATTTGACAGTTCGCTCAAACATTTGCACACAGATTATCTTGACTCATATGTTTTGCACGGTCCGCATTACAGGCGCGGACTGGTCAAAGAAGATTGGGAAGTGTGGGAAGGAATCGAAGAACAGTTTCAGATGGGCAAAACTAAAATGGTTGGTTGCAGCAACGTCTCTGCTGATCAGTTGCGCGAACTTGCCACAGTGGCTAAAGTGAAACCCAAAATGGTGCAAAATCGGTGTTATGCTATTACCGGTTGGGATAAAGAAGTGCGCGAAATCTGCAAAGAAATTGGAGCCACTTATCAAGGTTTTTCACTTCTCACCGCCAATCCGCATGTATTGCGCCACCCGGCCGTTCTAAAAATAGCCCAGCGCCTGAAAGCGACGACTGAACAAGTCATATTCAAATTTTCGATAATGGTGGGCATGCTTCCTTTGACCGGAACCACGAATCAGAAACATATGAAAGAAGACCTTGCTGCTGTCGAACTTGAATTAAGCAAGGAAGAAGTGGCATTAATTGAAAATATTGCTGTTTGATTTGATTTCAGTTTTTTTTGTAAGTGGCAAAACTGACTGTGACTGCTGTCCCTGTGCCTTTAGCTCCGGAAGATAAGTCAATTTTGCCATTGTGAGACGAAACTATTTCCTTCACAATAGCAAGACCAAGACCGGTTCCAGGCTTATCCGTGCCAGGCAAGCGGTAAAATCGCTCGAATATTTTTTCTCTTTCTTCAGACGGAATTCCCGGACCGTCATCCTCCACAATAATACTTGTAGTTCCGTTTTTCACAGCGACTTCAACATGCACCACCCCACCGGGGTGTCCGTACATGATACTGTTTTCGATCAAATTGGCGGTCAATTCCTCAAGTCCGGTGGGATCGCCACTTATGAGAGCAGGATCGGCGCTTGAAAGAAATTCCAGGTCTATTTTTTGCTGGATAGCCTCAGGCACCATTGTCGCCGTCACATCCGATACCAGATTGTTGAGATCAACTACTGTGGTTTGACGGGTGGAGGCGGCGCCGGGCTCAGATCGTGCCAGACCCAAAAGACGATTCACTATTTTGCCCATGCGGGCTATTCCTGAGTCCAGCTCAGATAATATTTCTCCGGCTTCCTCTTCTTTTACGACTTTTCTGGCTAAATCACAATAAGTGCCAAGACCGGCTATCGGCGTGCGAAGCTGATGAGCGGCGTTGGCGATGAAACGCTTTTGCATTTCCACGTCGTCGCTCAGTTTCTGCAATAAATTATTCAAAGCAGTGACAAGTGATTTGATTTCGGCCGGTTCATCTACATCAAGCAAAGACAGATCTCCCGGAGAGCGGGAGTTCACTGCCGCTTCTACTCTTGCAAGCGGTGACAGACCGCGTCTTATCCCGATCCAAACGGCACCGGCACCACAGACGATGAGTATCAGTTGTGCGGCAAAAACTGTAAATGCGATCTGACTTGTAAGTTCTTTTCTGGCATTGCGAGTTTCGGCCACTTGCACTATAAGTTGCTCCCCTGGCTGGGAGCTCTGAGCGGAA
>CAZEQP010000393.1:0-4256 GCA_964514345.1 uncultured Candidatus Obscuribacterales bacterium | reverse complement strand
ATGCTCAAAACCATACCGTCTAAAATAATTGGAGTAGATGTCACTGAACATTTGCTCGGATTTTTCATAATTTCTGAGCGCCAGATAAGTCTCGGCCACATGCGTTAATGCACTTTGAGTGTCATCGTGATCAATGCCGTTAATATTTTGATTCAGGCGGACTGACAGTAACAGAAGAGGCAATGCCTCCTGCATACGCCCGTTTTGATAATACATGTATCCCAGCCAGTGGGCGGTGGTCATTGCCACTGCGTCATTATTTGTGATACTGCCTCTTTGTTTCAGAGCTTTGAGCCATGCACCCTCGGCTCCTGTGTAGTTCTTACTGTCATAGAATCTTTTGCCTTCAGAAAACAAGGTCCACTCGTCGGCACAAATATTGCAAATCAGCTTTTTGGGACTGTTCTTTAAGAATTCAGTGCCGCCAACCACAGAAAAAGCCGACACAGAGACCAGCCCAAGCGAGAGGGCAAATGGAAAAGCAGAAAATCCAGATTTGGCAAGATTTGTCAGCATAGGAAAAAGACCCTCTGAGAAAGGGGATGGAAAAACAAAAAATGAAGAATGGACGATGGGTGCCCGATTATACCATTGACAACCTCAAGGACAGCATTAATTCGTCAAATCGCCACCACCGCAAAAAAAATGAACCGATATCGGTTGGTATAATCACAGGCCTGTATGAAATGAGGTGAGATTTTTGCCAAAAATTGTCAGATTTCATGAGTTTGGCGATGCTTCAGTTTTAAAACTGGATGAACTGCCTCTGACAGAGCCGAAACAAGACGAAGTCAGAATTAAAGTTAAAGCTATCGGCTTGAACAGGGCTGAAGTCGTTTTTAGAGAAGGTCGTTATCTGGAACGCCCAAAAGAACTTCCCAGTCTTATAGGCTACGAAGCATCAGGCATAATAGATGCCTTAGGTCCAGGTGTGCGCGATTTTGCTCCCGGAGATAAAGTCAGCACCATACCGGCTTTTTCGATGAATCAATACGGTGTTTATGGCGAGTACGCTACAGTGCCGGCCAGAGCACTGGCACATTTTCCGGACAATCTGACATTTGAAGAAGCCACTTCAATCTGGATGCAATATTTGACTGCCTACGGCGCTCTTGTCGACATTGCTCAAATAGAAGCCGGACAGCATGTATTGATAAGCGCCGCCAGTTCAAGCGTCGGACTTGCCGCTATTGAAATATGCCTGCATGAAAAAGCCATTCCAATTGCCACCACAAGAACAAAAGCAAAAAAAGAACAGCTGCTTGAATCTGGCGCTGGCGCAGTTATCGTTACAGACGAAGAAGATCTGGCTGAAGCAGTAAGTAAAATCACTGACGGCAAAGGAGCTGATATTGTTTTTGACCCGGTAGCAGGTAAATTCTTGAAAGAATGCGCAAAAGCTACCGCCCGCGGTGGCACTATTTTTGAATACGGTGCCCTGAGCACTCAACCTTGCCTGTTTCCTTTATTTGAAGCTTTGCAAAAAGGATTGAACATAAGGGGTTACACACTCTTTGAAATCACCTCAGATCCGCATAGAATGGAAAAGGGGAAAAATTATGTATATGATTTACTGAAAAAAGGAACATTTAAGCCGAAAATAGACCAGACCTTTCCCCTGGAAGAAATACAAAATGCTCACAGACACATGGAATCCAATACACAGTTAGGAAAAATAGTAGTCATAGTTTGAGCTGGAGTTATGCAATTTAGAGACGTAAATAAGGATCGATAATGGAAAATCAAAAGCCATTAATTCTGGTTGTAGAAGATTACTCGGTCGAACAGCGCCTTTTAGAAATTTTGATCGAAGAAATTGGCCTCCGGGCAGAAGTAGTGGAGAATGGTAAAGCCGCTCTGGCAGCCTTTGATGCCAATCCGGACGGATATTCGCTCATTCTGATGGATGTGGCCATGGCAGGAATGAATGGGCTTGAATGCACAAAATCAATTCGTGAGCGTGAATCAACCACCGGAAAACATACTCCCATCATAGGAGTTACAGCCTGCGTTCTTGAAGGAGATCAACAAGCTTGTCTTGATGCCGGAATGGACGATTATTTAAGCAAACCTTTTAAACTTGAACAATTCAGCGCAATTCTCAACAAGTGGATGACCGTGCAAACTTGATATACTTTTTGCCCCTGTTTGAAAACGAAGGAAGGAACCAGAGGTAAAGAATGCAAAGCACAGCGACTGAAATAAAAACAGAGTATCTTGACTACAAGCACGACAAGGATACTTTTGAAGGTTTTGCCGCCTGGGATGAGAGCAAAACAATTAAACGCCCATGCGTTGTTATTTGTCATGCCTGGGCCGGGCAAATGGATCCGGAGCGTGAAAGAGCGCAAGAACTGGCTAAACTGGGCTATGTAGGATTTGCCGCCGATGTTTATGGCAAAGGTGTGCGCGGTGACTTACAGGGCGACAACACCAATTTAATGCAGCCACTCCTGCAAGACCGAACCCTTTTGAAAAACAGGCTGCTAGCTTCAATTGAGGCGGCTTCCAAACACCCCATGGTGGACTCATCAAAAATTGCAGTCATCGGTTATTGTTTCGGCGGTCTTTGCGTGCTTGACCTGGCTAGATGCAACGCGCCGGTTAAGGGCGTGGTCAGCTTCCACGGACTTTTCTTCCCTCCGGACTGGAATATCGAAAGCCAGATCAAGCCGAAAATACTTATCCTGCACGGCTGGGACGACCCGATGGCGACGCCTGAGCAAGTGCTTGCAGTATCCAGAGAACTGTCCTGCGCAAATGCCGACTGGCAATTGCACGGATACGGCGGAGTCATGCATGCATTCACCGCCCCTGCTGCCAATAATAAAGAGCGCGGGACGGTTTACAACGAAGCCGCAGCAAAGCGCTCCTGGCAATCGATGAAAAATTTTCTTTCAGAGATCTTCGCTTAAAAAATGAACCGATATCGGTTCATTTTTGCTGGCCGGCCGCATAACCGGAAGCCCAGGCCCACTGGAAGTTGTAGCCTCCAAGCCAGCCGGTAACATCCACCACTTCGCCGATAAAATAAAGACCGGGCACCTTTTTTGCTTCCATCGTTTTGGAAGAAAGTTCATTTGTGTCGACCCCGCCTTTTGTCACTTCAGCTTTGCGGAATCCTACGGTTCCTGAAGGATAAATTTTCCAATTGGACAAGGCGGTTGCCAGTTTTTTCAATTGTGGTTCATTCAAAGTGTTGATAGGACCTTCGATTCTATTTAGTTGGCAGAATTTTTCAGCAAAGCGTCTAGCAAGTTTGCTTCCCAGAACATTTTTGACGTCTGACCTGGAACCTTCTTTCTTCGCCGCCAGCAAAAATTCATAAGGATCGCAATCCGGCATCAAATCAAGCTCCACAGGCATTCCGGATTGCCAATACAATGATGTTTGCAAGCTGGCCGGACCGCTCAGTCCTGTATGAGTAAACAAAACATTTTCACGAAAAGATCCGTCACCGCAAGTAGCAACACAGTCAATCGACACTCCGGAAAGCTCACCCCATATGGATAAATCCTGCCTGGTGAAATTAAATCCATCCAGGGCCGGAACCGGCTCGACTATTTTCAAACCAAATTTGCGGGCCAGATCATAACCAAATCCGGTGGCACCAATCTGAGGTATGGAGAGTCCACCTGTAGCCACTATAAGTGATTCAGCTTCAAAATCACCTTTATTTGTTTTTACCGAAAACCCGCTGTGCTCATCAGCCTTAGCAGTTCGGCCCAGTTTATCCACTTGCAAAATTGAATGGTCGGCAAAAATTTTTGCGCCCGCCCTTTCACATTCTTTAAGTAGCATGGTTACAATGCTCTGAGCCGATCCATCACAAAACAGTTGTCCCAGTTTTTTTTCATGGTATGAAATACGGTGCTGCCGAACAAGTTCAATAAAATCATCGGGCGTATACCGCGACAGAGCCGACTTGCAAAAATGTGGATTTTGCGAGACATAATTTCCCGGTCCGGCATTGATATTAGTGAAGTTGCAACGTCCTCCGCCCGATATAAGAATCTTGCGCCCGATTTTTGCCGAGTGATCGAGCAGAGCCACTTTGCGCCCCCGCTCACCGGCATGAACGGCACACATCATTCCAGCACCACCGGCGCCGATTATGATTGCGTCATATGACTTAGTCTTCGTTTGCACTTTTTATTGCACGCCGGCAAATGAACTAAAAATCGCGTTCGTATGGACCGGTTCTATCCTTCCAACCAAGCACTTTGCGCGTCCAGAAAAGATAAACCTTTTTGCCT
>CAZEQP010000392.1:0-4257 GCA_964514345.1 uncultured Candidatus Obscuribacterales bacterium | reverse complement strand
TCCACCATATATTTGGTTGTACCATAAACACTTATCGGACTTTGTCCGTGTTCTTCAGTTAGCGGCAGTTTTTCAGGAACTCCGTATGTGGTGCAACTCGACGAAAAAATAATTTTGGTGACCTTGGCTTCTTGCATAGCCTTAAACAGGGCCAGTGATCCCACCACATTATTGTCAAAATATTTGAAGGGATTTGCCATCGATTCGCCCACATAAGCATTGGCGGCAAAATGGACCACAGCCTCAATCCGGTGCTGCTTAATGGTTGCAAGCATCAAGCCAAAATCGCCGGTTGAGCCTTCCACCAGGTGAACACCTTGAGGAATGGCTTCCCTGTGTCCTTCACTTAGGTCATCGAGACCGACAATTGCGGCATCCGGGTGCCGATTGGCAAGCCGGCGCACAAAATGACTGCCTATATAGCCGGCGGCACCAGTTACAAGTACTCGCAAATTATTGGCTCCTCATCACTCACATAAAATTGGCACATAAATCTGGAATTTTGGCATATTTCATATAAGAATACCTGTTAGGTGGAAAATACAGATAAGCTCTTGTTTGCTAAAACTTTCTAAGTATTAAATGAGTTTGAAAGCACTGGAAAAATCTATTTGCAAAAAACCGGTACCAGTAACAGTTCGTTGAGTGACAGTCAAAGTCAGAAAATTCCTGCCGAACAAAATGCGACTAACCGTCTGGATCCCTTGCCAGAAGGCGGGGAATTTTTAGCCTGGATACTGACAGTCATTACCGGTTCGATTTTCATTTTTATCGCCCTGACCTGCAGCATTTTTTTTAATCGAACCATTGAAAGCGGTTCAGTTGCCGGTCAGGACATGAAAGCACCTAAAAGCATAAGCGTGTTGGACACGCAGGCAACCGAAGAGGCTATGAAACTTGCCCGTCACTTTGTCGTGCCTGCATTTCAGGAGGATTACAGCAAAGACAAACTGACCCAGGAAAAGCTGGACCATTTCATCAAACTGGTCCAGCAATTACAAGGAGCAAACATCAAGCCGGTGGCGGAGATGAATATGCCCATTGAAGAGCATATGCGTTTTCTGTCAATTGAGGACAATGAATTTGAACGTAATTTAGAACTTCTGAAAAGCAAGTATCAGCCTCAACAGCCTCCCGTCGGCAGCCGAAGTAAGAATAAGCACAAGACCAAACCGACATTTGACCCTACAACTTTGTTGCGCAACGAAAGAGAAGTGCTTGCCGGTCTTAAGGTAAGACCCGAGAAATTCCCTTATCGAGAAGCGCTGTTTGTCAGTCTTTCGGTTACCCAGGAAAATCTTGGTCAGTTCAGTGCTGAAGTGAACAGTTCTCTCAAGTCATTGAGCACCTCTTTCAAACGCTTCCCGGTGGAACACAAGTCATATTGGAAGGCCTGTGTGTTTGAGTTTCTGCCTGAGTCCTGGGAGCCTGGTTTACGCAACAGCATGGCCAATGTGATTTGCCAATCTCTTGAGCCGAATCTGGCGATTGATCCGCAAGCCACTAAACAAAAAGCCGACAGTGCCGCCCGTGAAGTCTCGCCTGTGGTCAGACAATACAACGAAGGCGACGTCCTTGTTAAAAAAGGCTCCATCGTGAGCGAAGAGATGGCCCGAACTTTTCAGGTCCTGGGAATTGCCAGAGAGATGAGCATTCCCCTTCTGGTGGCTCTTTCAAGTACGGCTCTGGCTGCCATGTTCTTCTCCGCTCTTGTTCTGTTTCATTATGAACCCCGTCATTTTTTTTCAACCAGCTCATTGAGCCTTATGTTTTCTCTGGTGATTATCGCCCTCCTGTCGGCAAGTACTTTCGGGCGGGATTATCCTCAGTTTGTGCCACTGCCTGCAGCGGCATTGAACCTGGCAATTTTTTTCGGACGCCGTGTGGCGTTGTCTGTAATAGTACCGCTTCTGGTATTGATTGCAGTCAACGGCATGCTGGACATCAATCACTTGTTTGCCCTGGGATTCGCATCACTGGCTGCTATTCTAGCCTACTCCCGCCATCGCCATCTCACTATCACCGGATTCGTTGTGGGTATCGCTCAAGCACTCGGCTATACCCTTTCCATCAGCTTGTTCAAACTGATGCCTGCGGTGCCTCAGTTATTTGCCAAGTTCAGCACCTCATCCCTCACTTTGCCTGCCGGCTCGGGCTTGAGTGATAATCTCTTTCCTTCACTTACTCAGCTTGGTCAAACAGCTCTGTTTGAATTTTTCGCCGGACTGGCTCTGGCAATCTTAGCCATAGGTGTCATGCCTTTTCTGGAGGACATTTTTGGTCTGGTTACTCCGCAAAGATTGGCTGAGCTGGCTGAGGCGGATCAGCCTTTGCTTAAAGAGCTGGAAGAAAAAGCTCCCGGCACTTATCAGCACAGTCTGGCTGTGGCCAATTTAGCCGAAGCCGGAGCCAAAGCAATCAAAGCAGATGTGACACTGGTTCGGGCAGGAGCGATGTATCACGATGTCGGCAAAATGGTCAAACCCAAACTGTTCATAGAGAATCAACTGGGAGCAAAAAATCCCCATGATACGATGTCTCCGGAAGACAGTCGCGATGTGGTTCTTGCTCATGTGACAGACGGCATTGAACTGGCCAGAAAGCACGCCCTGCCTAAAGCGGTGAGAGACTTCATACCAATGCACCAGGGAACCACTCTGATGGCATACTTTTACAGTAAAGCCTGCCAGAGAGACGGCAAAGAAAATGTGAACGCCGGCTTTTATCGATATCCGGGTCCCAAACCTTCTTCGCGAGAAACAGCCATCGTGATGCTGGCCGACGTATCAGAAGCAGTTACTCATTCGATGAAAGATCCAAGCGAAGAGGAAGTGGAAAAAGCCATCTCGCGTGTTTTTGAGAACCGCTGGGAGGACGGTCAATTTGATGAATCCACTCTCTCACATGACGAGCTCGAACAGGTAAAACTGGCTTTTGTTCGGGTCTGGAGAACCCTGCATCATGAAAGGTTGAAATATCCCTCTACCACCACAGGACGCATGGCCATTCCAGGCGAATCACTGGAAGAACGTGATTCAACCAAAGAGCTCAATATACCAAAACGCTCCACCACTGAAATAGAAGCCGACACCTGTCATCTAAACGCAATGCCTGTGGACGGAGTAGGAGAAGCCGCTCCAGCGCAAACTCCCGATAATGGAATCGAACACGAAATCAAAAGAGGCGAAAGCTGCTCTTAGTTGATACGCTTCCAACCGCGTCCGCAATAGTGCAGTTTTTTCCACTGACCATCACGCTTCACAAAAACATCTGTGACATGATTTTCGAAAGTGGCCGGATGTGCGCCGCCGACTTCTTTTTTCAAAACGAATGTGACTACTGCTTTGTCTCCAGTAATTTTAGCGAAGGGTCTGTCTATATGAAAAGAAACAGCCGGTGTTTTCAATCTCTTTTCTTCAGATTCCATCTTGGCTTTCACACTTTCTAAAATTGCTTTTCTTCCCACCACGGTTTTCTTTGTGCTTGCATCATATGTGGTGCAGTTTTCATCCAGAAATTTTTCCAGTCCGGCATAGTCTTTATTGCCTAGAGTTTTATATGCTTCTTTCAAAGTATTGATAATCGAGTCGCAATCAGCTGCCATCGGCTCTGAGCAGGTTAGAGCACAAATGGAAGGCCCTTTTGAAGTATCGTCCAAGATCTCGCCTGCTTCCAGACGAAGAGGACTGAGCGCCAACAAAATAGCCAGGGACAAAACCAATTTCGGCGTTAAATATTTCACCTGCTTATCTTCCTCTTAAAGCCGCATCAACATTGCTCAAGGCGTGGTCGGTGTCGCGCAAGTAAGCGCGCAGCCTGTCGATGTCTGATTGCAGATTGGCCACCTGAGTTGCTTTTCGGTCAATAGCTTCTTCAAGGTCCGACCTTTGTTTGACCAGAGCATCGCGCGTACTTTTAAGATCCGATTCGACACCGCTTGAATGTGCATTGACCCTGGTTATGAATAAAACCGAAAGCAACAAAAATAGACCTGTCCAAGCCGCCAATTGTGACTTCTTTATGCTCATTTTGCAACCTCAGAGCTGACTGGAACCAGTAAGGTTCAAGTTTTCAAGCAGAATTTTAGCTTGATAAAATAAGGTTTTCAAGAAGCTTAGTGCTTTTTAAACTGAGCTTTTTAAGACTAGAGAGTCTTGCTTTCTTTTTTCTTTTCCACTGCTCTTTTCATTTTGTCCAGAGCGATGCGGCGCAAATCCAGTTGACGCCATTCTTCACTAATTTGATGCCTCTGCCTAT
>CAZEQP010000391.1:0-4269 GCA_964514345.1 uncultured Candidatus Obscuribacterales bacterium | reverse complement strand
ATTATTGCTGGTGGAGCTGGGATGAACAGACAAAATCAATTGAGCGCCTTACTTCCTATTCATTTCAAATGATGCTGCCTTCGCATGGAAGAAGATTCTCCGGCACCTGTGATCAAACTGCTTCCGCTCTGCGTAAAGTAATTGAAAGGTGCAAAAATGAAAAGGATCCGGATCCACAGAGCCTGGAGCGCGCCAGGTCTTTTGCCGGTATAGCGCAATGGGCTAAAGCAACAGGTCAGAATGCTTATGCGCATTTTACAGAAGAAAAATCAAAAGACATAATGTTGAAACTGAAACAGAAAAAATAGGTAGCAATCCTTGGCAAAGAGAATCATAATCACCGGTGCAAGCGGTTTTATAGGTGCAAATTTGTCCAGAAGGCTTATTGCAGAGGGTCACGATGTTTATTTGATATTGCGTCCCAATTGCCAGACCTGGCGCTTAAGCGATGTGCTCGGTCATGTCGGCACCAGGTTTGTGCAATTGCAGGATGTAGAATCTCTGTTTATCACCATGAATGAAATCAAGCCGGACTGGATATTTCATCTGGCTGCCTACGGAGGTTATTCATGGCAATCGGACTGGCGTGAAATAGTGGAGGCAAACATGCTTGGCTCCATAAATCTGTTTGAATGCGCAGTTAAATGTAGAGTGGAAGTTTTGATTAATACAGGCTGCTGGACTGAATATGGATTTAACGCATATTCAGCACCTGAATCACAGTCGCTTAATCCGCAAAGTTATTATTCAATCAGTAAAGCGGCTCAAACAATGGCAGCTCGTGTAATTGCTTCAAAAGAAGAACTGCATCTGGCTACTCTTCGCCTTTTTTCCTGCTACGGACCCTGGCAGGAGCCGAAAGAATTCATTCCCAAATTGATAATGGGTGCGCTTTCAGGAGAGCTGCCCCCGATTGAAGAAACCCGAGATTCATATGATTTTGTGCATATAGAAGATGTGGTCGACGCATTTATGAAGGCGGCGGTTAAGCCGGGAAAAGAAAGCGGCTCGGTGTTCAATGTGGGCACCGGCATTCAATATACGCATAAAGAAGTGGCAGAAATAGCAATTAAAGAATATTCTTTGAAGAAAAAGCCTAAATTCACAATGCAATCTAAATTGCGCACTCAGTCAGATTCTTCAAAAGCGGATATTACAAAAATTCGAAAAAGTCTGGACTGGTATCCGAATATCGAACTGGATGTTGGATTGAAAAAATTTGCCAACTGGTTTAGAGAGAACCCTGAATTCACCGAAATATACAATGATCGATCGACTGAAACTAAAACCAGAAAATAATTCAAATTTTCCCCAAGACACGCCCATTCGCCACCCCCATACCAAATTGGCTCAAAAAATCTTCCGATATCGGTTCATTTTCAGGGATAGAAAGGCTGGAAAGCCAGGCAAATTCAGCGTTTTTCTTTTTGCTTAGACTCGATTTTGAGCACTGCACCTTGTTTTTGCAAGACACTTAATTCATGCTCGACTTTTTCGGCCAGCTTGACACTGGCTGAAAGAATTTGAGCGGCGTCATCAAGCTTGCGTGTTTTTAAAAGTTGATCGATTGTTTCAAGCGACTCAGATAAAAGAGCCGAGTCGCAAGAAATTGTTTTGATTTTTTGGGATGCGGATGTGTCGACTTTTTTTCCTTCAAAAATGTTTGATTGGTCCAAATCATCGATTTTTCTGAGCAACTCAAGACTTATCAGTTTGAGACGGTCGAAACTGTCTTCCAGCAAGGCCACTCGCCTGGCTTTATTCTTCGGTTTGACCTTGATTAAATACCAGCCCAAAAAAGCGAGTCCAAGGCATGAAATCTCGCAGACGCCGATTATTATTAGGGTTTCTAGCATTTGAGGACTTTTTCTTTCAATTCAGGCTTGCAAATAAATAATACTGCTATAAAGATTAATTACTTTGAACCGCCTGTCTACCTATGTTAGTATTTTGCCAAGATATACATTTTAGTTCAATTCAAGTCTACATCTGATCAGCGCGAAGTCCATAACTATGAAGGTGTTCGATATGTCAGAACCGAAAACAGAAAACGCGTTAAAGTCAGCCATTTCAGAATTAAAAGAATTCGCTTTTCAAAATCAAAGCAATAACACTGAAACTATCAGTCTGGTGTGCGAAATAGAGTCTCTTGTGGAAAAGCTGGAAAAACGTGCCAATAAATTCAATTTTGCGCCGCCAGCCGCAAACAACTTAACCACCGTCCTGGTTCAGTCCACAACAGCAGCAATTTCTGCCATCTCCTGACCAGGCTTTATCAAGCCTGCTTGTTTCCGGCACTGAGATCGAGCAATTGTCTGGCTAATAGACCGGCAGCTTGCGGTCTGCCCAGTTCTTTCATTTTAAATTTCATAGAATTCAATTTTTCCGGTTCGTGTTTTACCAAATCTAAAATAGTCCGGGCCAGCTTTTCGGGAGTCAATTCATCCTGACTTATCACTTGAGCCGCTCCTTGCGATTCAAAATATTTGGCATTATGAAATTGATGATTCTGCGCGGCATGGGGATAAGGAACAAAAACGGCCGGCGTCCCCAGAGCAGAAAGTTCGGCCAGTGTCATTGCTCCTGCCCGGCAGACTGCCAGATCACTTGAGACATACGCCAGCGCCAGATCTTCAAAATAGGCTCTGGGAATGTAGCTGCCTGATGACAAAAAATCAGGATTGACTCTTGCCTTAACATCTTCCAGATTTTTTTCGCCGCACTGATGAATAATCTGCAAATTTCCGTCTGATACTAAATTCGGTAGCGCTGAAAGCAAAGCGTCATTTAAGGCCCGCGCGCCCTGTGAGCCGCCTGTTACTATGATTGTTTTCAAATCATCCCGTACACCCAGTTCCTGACAGGCTTCTTTTCGGGTTACGGGCGAAACAAAATTTTTTCCTACCGGATTGCCGTTAAATTTGGGAGCGCAAAGAGTGGATGGCAATCTGTTTGCCGCGCCTTCCATTCCTAGAGACACCAGGCTGGCCCAGCGGGAGAAGAGTTTATTAACAAGACCGGGATAGGCATCCGGCTCATGCACAGCAAATGGAATCGACATCTGTTTGGCGGCGAACAAAGCCGGCGCCGAAGCATAACCGCCTGTACCCAGCACCACTGATGGTGAAAAATCCTGGAATACTTTGCGACACTCATAAAGTGAGCGGGACATTTGCGCCACCCAGGTAAGCAATGAAAGCGACGCTTTGCGAGGCAATCCGGAAACATCCAGACCATAAAACCTGATGCCTTGCTGCGCTGCCAGCTTCTCTTCCATATGATCTTTTGCGCCAATATAAAGCACTTCCAGATCCAGATCCATTGAAACCAGCTCTGAATAAACTGAAAGTGCAGGATAGATATGACCGCCAGTACCTCCGCCGGTCAAGACGATCCTGTGACGCTGACTGTTTTTCATTTAGTGGCCGGACTGGCTGAGCCTGCGCCTTGTTTGGTGGGATCGTAATCACGCGATATGGACAGAAGAATGCCGACCATGGCCAGGGTGATAACTATCGAACTTCCGCCGTAGCTGATGAAAGGCAAAGTGATGCCTGTGACAGGAATTATTGCTGTAGTCACCATGATATTGATCACAGCCTGCACGCATAAAGAACTGGTGATGCCTATAGCCAGCAGCCTGCCGAAAAGACTTGTCGCTTCACTGGCGATTTTGAATCCGAAATAACCGAAAGTAACAAACAGTCCGATCAGTACAAGGCAGCCAATCAGACCCATTTCTTCTGCTATCACGGCAAAAATGAAATCGGCGTGTTGAACAGGCAAGTAATGCAATTTTTGCAAAGACTGTCCAAATCCCAGACCGAACCAGCCGCCCGACCCAATGGCAAGTTGAGCTTGAATGATGTTCCAACCGTCCTGCTGAGGGAATTGATAAGGGTCGATCCAGCTCATAATGCGCTTCATCTGATATGGAGTATTTTGAATTTTGTGCCAGATCAAAAGTGCGCCGCCGCCCAGAGCTGAAAACATCAGGATTGAATTAGTTCCGCTTATGTATAAAAGTGCAATCAGTCCCGAAAGAATCATCATTGCGCTTCCCAGGTCTGGCTGCTTCACCACAATTGCTGCCATCACGATTGTAATGGCGATGCGGAAAAGCACCTGTCTGTGCCACCAGAAATGCTTGGAAAGACCGGCTGACAACAGAAGCAGTGAGCTTATTTTGGCCAGCTCAGAAGGTTGAAACTGAAAAGGACCGAAATTAAGCCAGCGACTTGAGCCGTGCGAAGTTGTGCTCAATCCCGG
>CAZEQP010000390.1:0-4287 GCA_964514345.1 uncultured Candidatus Obscuribacterales bacterium | reverse complement strand
CTGCTGCGACTGTTTTTGCTTTTTCAATAGATCCTTTTGCTTTTTTGGCTGCCTGTTGAACGGCGGGAATGAGAGAGCCAGTCGCCATCGAGCCTCCAGAAAGAGGACCGGGAGGTAAGCTTGAATCACCCAGGCTCACTTCGATTTTCTCAAGCGGTAAATTCAATTCTTCAGCTGCCATCTGAGCGAGCACTGTGTATGTCCCGGTTCCGATGTCTTGTGTGCCTGAGGCGACACGGGCGGTGCCGTCACTTCTTAGCTCGACGCTGGCTTCAGCTGGTATGCGCTCGGCTATCCATCCGGCACCAGCTGTTCCCCAGCCGAGGATTAAGCCGTCTTTTTTCATGGAACCGACTTTTGCATTGCGATTTTTCCAGCCGAATTTTTCGGCACCAAGTTTGAAACAATCTAAAAGATGTCGTGAGGCAAAAGGAACATTTAAGCCTTCATCTTTTTCAGGTTCGTTTAAAATACGCATCTGAATAGGATCTATATTAAGCTTTACAGCTAGTTCGTCCATCGCCGACTCGGTGGCATACAAACCAGGAACGGCTCCCGGTCCGCGCATGGATGTGGGAGAGCCTACATTTCTTTTTACTTCGGCAGAGCTTATTTTGACATTGGGACAAGAATAGAAATATTTGGTGACTTCGCCACAATTTTCTTGATACTTATCCAACATGCCGCTATGGTTGTAAGCATCATGAATGATTGATACCAGTTTTCCATCAGGAAGTGCACCAAGCTTAACATGCTGTTCCAGCTGGGGTCGGTGACCGGCTGTTTGAAAAACTGCTTTACGGGTGCAAACTCGTTTTATCGGTTTTCTAAGCTTTCGCGAAATTCCTGCAGCAAGTGCGCTATGTGTCCATGGCCAGAGTTTGCCACCAAATCCGGAGCCCAGAAATTTAGAAATGACTTTGACATGTTCGGGATTGACTCCCAGAATTTGTGCCATCACATTACGGTGAGTGGTAATGGCTTGAGTGGTCTCATATAAAGTAAAATTCTGACCGTCAAAATCAGCGACTGTTGCATGCAATTCAATTGCACTGTGAAATTCAGGTGGAACGTTATAAATCTCGTCTATTTTTACAGGAGCTGTATGAAAAGCTCTTTCGGCGTCGCCGCGATGGTGCTCTGCTTTCAGAGTGCCTTCACCACTGAGTTTAGCCGAAACTTTAGGCACATGAGTAGTGTATTTCACCACTACGGCCTCGGCGGCGGCGGCGGCTTGCTCTACAGTTTGTGCCACTGCCACTGCTACATATTGTCCATAATAACGAATTGTGTTGTCTTCAAAAGGAGGGCGAGTTTCGTCTGTTTTAAGAGTGAAGTCTCTTGTGGGAGTGACCCGATAAAGTTTGTCGAAATTTTCTCTGTAATAAACAGCTTTCACACCTGGCATTTTCTGAGCATCTGAAATATCGACCGAAATGACTTTGCCACTGGCAATAGTGGCTCCCACCGGCACGGCAAAAAGCATGCCCGGCAAATGATAATCGGATGAATATTGAGCCTGTCCTGTCACTTTCAAAGGACCATCGATACGGTTTGTAGGCTTGCCTATGACTGTGTAGGAACTTTTTTCGTTACTCATTTTAGGCTCCTTGCGTGGCAAGTTTGAGGGCGTGAACAATGCAACGTTTTGCCAGTTCAACTTTGAATTCATTGTGTTTAAGCGGTTTAGCCTGTTTCAAAAATTCTCGGGCAGCATTTTCGAAAAGTTTTTCATCGGCTCTTTTTCCGGTGATGGCATTTTCAATTTCTTTTGCTCGCCAGGGTATCGCTCCTATGCCGCCCATGGCAATACGAGCTCTGGCAATTGAATCTCCGTCCATATTGATTATGACGGCTGCCGAGGCGAGGGCGAATTCATAGGAAGCGCGATCACGCAATTTGAGATAAAGAGATTTCGCTCCCGGTGGTGAATTCTTGAAAGATACGTGAGTGATCAGATCCCCTGGTTGCAAAACATTTTCGATATGCGGTGTTTTACCAGGCAAAGAGAAAAATTCACCGATTGGAATTGTTCTGGAACCATCTTTACCTGTGAGATGGATTTTGGCTTCCAACGCCATCATTGCCACCCCCATGTCGGTGGGATGATTGGCAACACAATGTTCACTTGTCCCCATGATAGCAAGATTGCGATGTTCTCCCTCTATTGCGGCGCAACCTGATCCGGGCTCCCGCTTGTTGCAGGCAAATGCGGTATCACGAAAATAAATGCATCTGGTTCGCTGTAAAAGATTTCCGCCGGTAGTGGCTTTATTGCGCAATTGAGCCGACGCCCCGGACAAAATAGCCTCCGAGAGTACAGCAAATTGTTCTCTTATATACGGATGAGCAGCCAGATCTGAGTTGCGCACCAGAGTGCCGATTTTCACAGAACCATCTGAAAGTGTTTCCACCTTGTCCAGATCAAGACCGTTTATGTCTACAAGTTTTTCAGGATTTTCTACTTGCAGTTTCATCAAATCCACCAGAGTGGTACCGCCGGCAATGAAACGAATATTAGCCCCCTGTTGAGCGGTGCTGGCATTCTTAGTTTCACTTACAGCATTTTTTTGATCATGCTCTTTTGTATAAGAGAATAATTTCAAGTCATGGTCTCCGACGAAGCAATTAAACGATAGAACGAACTTTTTTGATGGCTGACAAAATATTTGGATAAGCACCACAGCGACAAATATTTCCGCTCATCGCCTCTTTAATGTCGGCGTCGCATTTGATTGGAGTATTTTTGTCGGACAATAAGGCAGTGGCTGACATGATTTGCCCTGACGTGCAATATCCACATTGGTATGCGTCACAGTCAACAAATGCGGCTTGCATCGGGTGCAAATTGTCTGGTGTCCCCAGACCTTCTATGGTAGTAATTTCATCATTTTGACACATTATGGCAAGTGTCAAGCAAGAATTGACCCTTCGACCGTTTATGTGCACAGTGCACGCTCCGCACTGCCCGTGGTCGCATCCCTTTTTGGTACCGGGCAAGCGCAGATTTTCGCGTAAACAATCAAGAAGGGTGGTGCGCGGGTCTAGTTTGAGTGAATGCTTCTTCTTGTTTACTGTAAAGGAGACCGCCACCGAGCCAGCTATTGGAATTATATCTTCTGTAATTGTATTGGAGTCCTTTATTTCTTCTGCATGAACTTTACCTGCCACCGAGGCGGTAACACCCGCGATGCCCATTTTTGTAAGAAAATTCCGGCGGGTGATTTTTTTGTCCATTGATGCCTCTTGCTTAAATTGAGTCTATTCTCAAGATTGGCTTAGATTAGCATTATGCAGCATGGTGTTCATTAATCAAGGCACTTGTCATCCGAGCTCAATTGTGAGAACTGGAACTTTTGTCTCTGTCTATCAATTCGGCAAGCCTGGGGATATATCGCAAACGCACACCTGCTTCAGTGAACATTTGCAGAGTGCGGTTAAATTCTTGACCCCAGCGCTTGTCGTCAAAGTCGGGTTCGTATGCCACCACTTCGGTGATACCACATTGGATGATTGCTTTGGCGCAGTCAGTGCAAGGAAACCAGGGAATATATATCTTGCAACCTTTAGTCGGTATTCCCACCATAGCCGCATTGTAGATTGCATTGCGCTCTGCGTGTGAACTCCAGAAATATTTTTCGCCGTTTTCTTTTGAATGCCTGCTGTCTACATTTTCATTGACACCACGGGGAAAGCCATTGTGCCCGGTGGATCTTATTTCGCGATCCGGTCCTACAATAACTGCACCGACCAATCTGCCTCGCTCTTTGCTCCAGCCGGCGACATGATGCGCCAATTCCATGAATCTTTCGTCCCAATCTACTTCGGTCATCAAATTGCCTCCAGACTGCAAATGCTGTCTATAATTCTACCTTTACCTTGGTAAGATATAGAGCAACGAGTACCGCTTTTCAACAAGAAAATGCCCCTGGAATCCTTACTCATTTTTCTGATTTCGACGATAGCAGGCGGCGTCGCCTCTGTCTCCGGCTTTGGGATAGGCAGCCTGGTCACACCGCTATTGGCACTAAAAATGAATCTGCAATTAGCTGTGGCAGCCGTATCTATCCCTCATCTAATTGGCACGGCATTTCGATTTATTCTTATCCGAAAAAATCTGAACAGAGAAATACTGGTCAAATTCGGATTGTGGAGTGCTGTCGGAGGATTGATCGGAAGTTTAGTCGGCGCTGTCATCCAAGACCGGTTACTAATAATTGTGTTTTCTATTCTGCTGATTTTTGCCGGTTCGACAGGCACATTTGGATTCGCGGAAAAAATGCGAAT
>CAZEQP010000389.1:0-4287 GCA_964514345.1 uncultured Candidatus Obscuribacterales bacterium | reverse complement strand
GAAAACGTATTTTGTTGATTAGGCGCCACCTTCCGACCTAACGACGTAAATTTTTCTTTGCTGCTTTCAGCTTTTCAATCGCTTTATCGATCAATTCTTCAGCGTCTGAATCATCCGAAACTTTACCGACAAGTTCGTCTGCTGAGCCGTAGTGCGCAGGTTTCTTCGACTTCTTTGTTGTTTCCTTAGTGATGAATCCAGGTTTGTTTTGTAAGTATGACCAAATAACGTCTCTGCAAAAGACACCAATGGGAACATGATTCAATTCGGAACAACTTAACAAAGCCTCCATCAATTGTTTGTCCGCGCGAAATTGTATAAGTCCTCTTTCGATTATGCGTCTACGGGCGGCTAGGGCCTCTTTCTGCATGATTGCTTTGATTCGAGGGGACATACCTTTTTGTACGGGAGCAATTTCATCAGCATAATCACTTTTTTTCTTAGCCATATTTATTCTCCCTTTAGCGCAGAAATATAAGGTTCTCGCGCTTTGTCAGCATGAAATACAATGGGATCGGATTCATCGGGTGGGTATTCAATTCCTACTTCTATCGGGTAGTTTAATCCTGTAACGAATCCGACTATCATGTATCGTTCTCCAAGTTTACCGGGAGATAAAAGTATTTCTGTATAGTTCATTGAGTCGATCAAGTCGAGAATGTCAGCTTCGGTCACTTTGTGTTTTAGTGCGGAGGGCAATATTTTCATAATCAAACCCTCTTGTAGTATAGTGTACTACAATTTTAAAGATTCGGCAAAATCTCTGCAAGTTAAATCCAGGCTTAGATTTCCGTCTTTTTGAAAACCGTTGCCTCAATTAAAATCTAACCATTGATTTGCTCATGCGCCACGCAACCACCCACTAGGGGGCTCACGAAAACACAAAAGTTTTTGACGACAGTTTTTAGGGATGTTTTACTATCGTTCAAAGCCGAGTGAAAAAAGCGAACCCCTAAATCTATGTTAGAAAAACGGCCTCTTTATCCTGAAGTTCCGCTTTTGCCGGAAACTCTGCTTTAGCCTGAAATTCCCACCGGAGCCTGGAATTTACTGCCTTGCACAGACCCGCGCGAGCGCATCAAATCATCAATTCGCTTAGTAACACGTTCTTTTTCGAAAGACCAGCCAGGAGCAAGAATTTCTTCTTCCATGCCCTCAGCTACAAGACGCATTATCACCATATCCGGTGGCAGCATCTCTAAAGCATCAGCCACCATTTCAACATACACATCTTCATCAAGCACAGGCAGCGCCCCGGCTTTATAATCCATTTCCATGGGAGTGCCGCGATAAATGCACAATTGATGAATCTTCACCGCATCCAATTTTAAAGACGGATCACAAATAAGACGAACAGTCTCCATCATATCTTCACGTGTTTCTTCAGGCAGACCAAAAATCAAATGAGTGGCCACACGCAGTCCGCGTTTTTTCGCGCGACGCACAGCATCAAAAAACTCCTCAGAAGAATGTCCACGGTTGATCAAATCCAGAGTTTTATTCTTAGCCGATTGCAAGCCAATCTCAAGCCAGACAAAAGTTTTTTCATTATATTCAGCCAGCATGTCCAACACATTGTCCTCAAGACAATCAGGACGTGTGCCGATACAAATGCCGTCCACCTCAGGAAATTCAAGCGCCACATCATACAAGCTGCGCAAAACGCCATCAGGCGCGTAAGTATTTGAAAATGCCTGGAAATAGGCGAGAAACTTTTTGGCTTTGAAGCGACGGCCGACACGTTTGATTCCGGATGCCAATTGTTCGCGCACAGACAATTCTATATTTATAGTCGGGGCGCCGGAGCCGCGGTCATCGCAGAAAGTACAACCGCCGAAAGCGCGAACACCATCGCGGTTTGGACAGGTGAATCCGGCATCTATGGGTACACGATAGACGCGCTGCCCGAAATGTTCTTTCAGGTAGTTATTGAAAGTCCGGTATGGCGGGAGCAAGGTGTCCATTATTGATACTTGTCAGCCTTTTCTTTGCCGATTATGAACCGCGAATTCCCAAAGATATCGAGTAAGTCATAAGTTGTCAATGCGGCTAAGAGCTCCCGAGTTGACACGCCTTTGAGCTTATTGGTATTCTGCAATTTAGTAGTTCATTAGGCCCCCATCGTCTAGTGGCCTAGGACACCTCCCTTTCACGGAGGCGACCGGGATTCGAATTCCCGTGGGGGTAAATTTTTTTCCGAAGCGTGCCAGTCAAGGCATGCTTTTTTATTGCCGCCAGAGCCTTTTGTATAGAAAAGTAAATCAATAACTATTTGAGATATATTGTAAGCTTTTACAATTTATATCTTGTACCGGTTCGGCGTCTCTTAAAAAGGTGGAGAAAATGGCAGAAGCTATGACAATTTCAAAGACTACAGTTGAAAAGCTGGCTCAGCAGTTGCGAGTAGACAGCATAAGGTCCACCACTGAAGCCGGCTCCGGTCACCCGACCTCTTGCATGTCGGCAGCGGATCTGATGGCTGTGCTCATGACTCAATTTTTGAAATTCGACTTCAAAAACCCTCATTTCGAAAATAACGACAGACTCATCTTTTCCAAAGGACACGCCGCCCCGCTTCTCTACTCCATGTATAAAGCAGCCGGCGCCGTAACTGACGAAGAACTGATGTCATTGCGCAAAATCGGCAGCCGTCTTGAAGGGCACCCGGTGCCTGAAATCCTTCCTTTTGTAGATGTCGCTACAGGCTCGCTCGGTCAGGGGCTTTCAATGGGCGTAGGCATGGCGATTTCAGCCAAATATCTCGACAAGCTCAATTACAAAGTCTGGGTCTTGCTCGGCGACAGCGAAATGGCTGAAGGCTCGGTCTGGGAAGCTATGCAATTGGCTTCACATTACAAGCTCGACAACATAGTCGCTATCCTCGATATGAACAGACTCGGTCAGCGCGGTGAAACAGCTCTTGGCTGGAATTCAGGCGTTTATGCTCAGCGCGCCCGCGCATTCGGCTGGAACACAATCGAAATAAACGGACATAACTTCGACGAAATCACCAAGGCATATGAGGCGGCGATTGCCACTTTGACCAAGCCCACAATGATTATCGCCAAAACAGACAAAGGTCACGGACTGCCGCTCACAGAAAACAAAGACAACTGGCACGGCAAGCCATTGAGCAAAGCGGAGTGCGAAGAAGCTCTGAAAACGCTTGGCGCCAACGATATCCGTGTGGATGTTGCCAAACCGCAAGCTGTCAAAGAAGACAAAACCAAAACCGCGGTCACTAACAAATTCGTCTGTCCTGATTTCAAAGGCGAAGTCGCCACCCGCGAAGCATACGGTGAAGCCCTCAAAGCAATGGGTGACGCATATGAAGATGTGGTGGTGCTCGATGCCGAAACATCCAACTCCACTTTTGCCGATAAATTTGGCAAAGCTCACGGCGACAGATTCTTCGAAATTTATATCGCCGAGCAAGCCATGGTAGGGGTGGCATGCGGACTTTCAACCAGAGGAAAAGCAGCGTACGCATCAAGCTTCGCCGCCTTCCTGGCCAGAGCCTATGACTTCATCCGCATGGGTGCAGTGTCTCGCTCAAACATCAAATTGTGCGGATCACACGCCGGCTGTTCCATCGGTCAGGACGGTCCATCGCAAATGGCGCTCGAGGACCTGGCTTCCATTCGCGCAGTCATAAACAGCACAGTGCTGTATCCCAGTGACGCCGTTTCAACATCGCATCTTGTAAATACAATGCGCACTCTCAAAGGTGTTTCTTACCTGCGCACAACAAGAGCCAAAACACCGGTACTTTATGATGCTAAGGAAGAATTTCCAATCGGCGGCAGCAAAGTTTTGAAAAAATCCAAAGAAGATCAGGTCACACTGATCGGCGCCGGAATCACTTTGCACGAATGTCTGAAAGCGTATGAAGAGCTGAAATCAGCTGGTATCAACGCCTGAGTCATCGACCTTTACTCAATCAAACCGGTAGATGTCGAGACACTGCGCAAAGCGGCAGCTGAAACAGGCAAGTTTGTGACAGTCGAAGATCACGCTGCCGAAGGCGGTATCGGCGATGCGGTGCTTGGTGCATTTGCTTCGACCGAGAAAGAGAAAGCTCCGCAAGCACCATTGATGGTGAAACTGGCTGTGCGCGAAGTGCCCGGCTCCGGAACTCCTGAAGAGCTCATGGACCTTGCCGGCATCACTGCCAAGCACATTGTGAAAGCCGCCAAGGGACTGGTTAAGTAGTTTACTTAACTGGTTTATCGCGACTTTCTTTCAGACATTTCAAAATGCTCAATAGATTCTCGTTCTCGGGAATGT
>CAZEQP010000388.1:0-4293 GCA_964514345.1 uncultured Candidatus Obscuribacterales bacterium | reverse complement strand
AAGAATCCAAAGACGTGGTGGATTTGCTTCAAAGAAGACTTAAGGGTTAATTCAGGCTTTCGAATCTACAAGAAGCTGGGCTTCTATGTCTTTGCTGATATCTTGAGGCTTAACATCCGGGGCATAACGTTTGAACACTTTGCCATGGCGGTCAACCAGGAATTTAGTGAAATTCCACTTTATGGCTTCGGTGCCGGCAAGACCTGGAGCTTCTGAGGTCAGATATTTATAAACCGGGTGGGCGTCTGAGCCGTTTACGTCGATTTTTTCAAACATCTGAAATTCGACCCCGTAGTTTTTCTGGCAGAAAGAGCCTATTTCTGATTCGCTTCCCGGTTCTTGCGAACCAAACTGATTGCAGGGAAAACCAAGCACGACAAGTCCTTTTGCCCCATATTTTGAGTGCAATTCTTGCAAACCTTCATATTGAGGGGTAAAACCACATTTGCTGGCCGTGTTGACGATAAGGAGCACGTTGCCTTTGTATGTGCTTAAATCCAGGTCTTTGCCATCCAGTGTTTTGGCGTGAAAATCGTATATGGAAGTCATGACATTCCTCCAGCGGTTCATTTATCCGGAGGAGAATGATAGCAGAATTATTGAGACAATCGAGAAATAGCCAGTTTGAAATACAATTCGATGTCCAGTCTTGAAATGCCGCCTTCAGTCGGGTCTATGCCTTCATTCACTGATTCGGCAATCTCTTTTTGATTGGTCAAAAGGAAAGTCACATATGACTTTTCGCGCATATCAAGCTTGGGGTCGTTCAAAGCATCGTAAAGCTCGTGTGTTTCGATAAATCCGTTGCTGTTTGTATCCAGCTTGTCGAAAGCTTCATAGGCAAATTGTCTTATCTGGTCGAAATTTTGCTGCAATGGATTGAGCTTTTTCATGCCCTGGGTGGTAGTGGCCGCACGAGGAGAGGGCGCAGGCGTGGGTTGCGGCTGTTGTGTATGCGAGCCTGAAACAGTCGACAAATCAGTGTATTCGTCGATTTTATCCAGGTCGCTTGTTGTTGTCTTTGTTTTGCCGGCTTGAGAAAACCAGACATTTTGAAAATTGTCTTCTTTTGTCAGTTTGGGCCTTTTATTAAGCACGGAACCAATCCTCAAAAACAGCTTTTATTATATATTCCCATAACTGGCGCTTTTTTATGCTTTAGAGCTTTATAGACCGCAATGATCGGGCTTTACGACTGTTTAATTATGGGTCTCATAAGTCCGGGCTATTTTTCCACTTTTTCCTCGATAAGAGCCGCCGCCAGCGCTTTGGTCAGTCCATATTTCGACAATTCGTCAAAAGAGCGAGTGTCGACGATATCATATTTGGCGCCGGCAGCCACAAGATCATCATCCAGCGCTTTCAAAACAGGTGAACCGGCTGTAGTATCACCAATGGAAAGAAAAGTAATTACGATTTCTTTGGGGTGCGTCATCTTTTGTGTGGCATCAATTAAGGTATCAGCAATTTCTTGCAGACCGCATTCACCGTCGGTCATAACGGCTATCGCTATCGGTTTTGCTTTCTGTTTTTTTTGTTTTTTGTATAAATAACTTGATACTACAAAATCGAGAGGACCGGCTATATCGGTGCCGCCTTGAGGCGATAACTGAGTGAATAAAGTCTGAATTTCTTTGCCGCGGCAATTGGGGACCATTGAGAACTGGTGATTAAACGGCAGAAAAGTTATTCCGGATGGCATGAATTTAGCCACGTCGTTGTAAAAACTGCTGCTTTGAGATTGACACCATTTCCATTTGCTCATTGATTCGCTGCGTTTACTTCCGTCAGAAATGGTGTCGGCCATGCTGCCTGAGACGTCCACCAGAAGATAACAGTCATAGTTTCCCAGAAGTTTGATCGCAGGCTCGAGCAGTTCAGGATGTTTGATGGGAGCGCCGAAACCGCCGTCACTATTATTGGTGGCATTGCGGTTTTGCGAAATAAGCGATTCGTCGATGGCGGCAGGGATTTTAAGAGTCAGTTTGAATTCTCTGGTTCCTCGTTTTACAAAAAGAACGACGTCTGTTTTTCCCGTTTGCGCTTTCAAAATATTGTCGTTTGTTTTCAAACCGGCCAGCCAGGCAACTGAAGGAGGAAAAACCTTTTCCACTTTTCCTGTTAATAAACTGGAATCGTTGCCCGAAATTTTATATCCAAGACGAGTTGCCAGACTGATGTGCGACTTTGCCATGTCCACCGCTTTTTTAGCCATTTCGGCTCTGGGATCGCCTGTTCCGTGCGAGCTTGCCCGCAAGAAAGAAAGCTTAAAAGCATTCACCGCTCTTACATAATCACCGTCGGCAAACAACTGTCTGCCTATGTCGTAGGCTTTGCTGAAACCGCTTTTAGGAATGGACAGAACTTCCGGATTAAAGCTGTCTTGCACTATTCCTTCAAGCATTTTGCTTGAGGCAGGCACTGAAGTGTCAAATTGCGGTGTCAGAGACTCAAGCACGATAGGAGTTTTGTTTTTTTTGTTCTGACCCTGCCCCGGTGCACTTGCCGAAAAAATCAAGCTGCCAGCAACCAGGCAGAGAAAAGTACTCTTAATCAGTCTTGATTTAATGTTTGAGCGCTCTTTGATATTGGGTTAAGATGAATATTATGGCAGAATTTCAATCAGCCTGAAGTCTGAAGGCAAATGCTCAAAGCCAAATTCAAATTGCATTTTTTTTGTTTAAGCCTGGCTCTTGCTACAGGCTGGACTGTTTTTGGTTTATCGCCTGTTTCAGCCCAGTTTTATCCAAATTCAGGTGGAAGCCATTATCCAGGTTCCCCACTTTACGGCACTTCCAATTCCAGTCAATATTATCCGGGTACAAATTATCCAGTTTATGGCTCGCCCCTCTACAGCTATTATTACTACGGAAACAGGCAGGGGAAAGTATCATCCTTAGTCGAGTCCAGAACCAATCAACAAACAAAAAAAGCCACTACCTGGGAAGCACCTACCAAAGAAGACAATAAAGTCGAGCTGGAAATCGAAAATGCTCAGGTGGACTATGGAATCGACAGCAAAGAAGCAATCGAACTTATCTGGAAGCGAGCCAAACAATACAATGACAGCCACCAGTATGAGAAAGCTTTGAAATTGCTGGATCAGCTGGAGCCTTTATTGAGGAAAAAAGACAAAAGCCTGCTTATACCAGGTAATGAAATGTACAAAATGCGTGCCGATATCAATGTCAAAATGGGCAACTACGCCGGTTTCAGATTAACCCGCTCAGGCTATAACTCAGGGGGCGGAAAAAACAGTCCTGTGTCACTGGACAATTTCACTTTCAACGATCCCCGCTTCAACCCATATTACAATCTGTCCATTCCTTATGGATCTTCGAGAAATTCAACTCAAACTCAAAACAAACGCAATTATTATCCCTAACTGTTGAAAAGCAAATAAGGGCAGGCTGAGTTTTTTGAATTGTCTTTGGCTTGTCTGGCGCAAGCAAATAGTGTGCCTGCCTCTTTAATAGAGCTTGTTCTATTGGCGGCTCCAATAATGAAAGTCCGCTTTTGATTGCTGTTTTCTCCATTTACAAGCACGCTGTTTTCGCTCAAGGCAGTATAAAGTGAGGCGGCAAACGAGATGGCGTCTGGACCGTTGTAATAAGGCAATACAATGGCGAACTCACTTTCTTCTGTGCGGGCGCAAAAATCAAGTGATGCACGTATTGAATTGAACACGCCTGTGACTGATGCTCCGTCGTTTATAGAAAGCTCTACCGGTTCTTTTGTGGCTTCGTCCAGAACTTCAAAAACTACAATCGACAATTCTTGCGATCCCATCAAACTGTGTTCAAATTCGCGCATGAGAAAAAATAAGAATGCAGGATAGCAAAGAAGTCCTGTTTCAGGGTCTCCCAGTATTTGGAAGGCTTCATTCATGTCCGAGTCAAACTCTACAGGCGGTGGCAGTGTTTTTGGTGCGTCTTCAAACTTGGCGAAAGGAAGTGGAGCCGGAGGCAACAAAAAGGGCTGGAATTCGCCGGTTTGAGAAACCGGGTGGCTGTAGTCTTGGTGTATTTGTTGAGTCGGCTCAGTCGGTTGAAACTGAGTATTCTGATTTAAAAGTGACTGATTAAAACTAAGGGTGGAAGGACGCTCCATTTCAAGCGTCGTACCGAAACTTCCAATTTGCTGGAATTGAGGTGGTTCAGGATCGTAAGGAGCAAGCGAGGGATCCAACGGCTGCGATTCAAGAGAGAATTCACGCTCTTTTCTTTTCCAGCCGAATGCCGGAGCAAGCGCGCCCATTTGACTTTTAATCTGAGTATGCTGGTATGAATCGAC
>CAZEQP010000387.1:0-4298 GCA_964514345.1 uncultured Candidatus Obscuribacterales bacterium | reverse complement strand
CTTTTTGAAAACGGCATCAATCTGGTCGTCTTTGCCCAGGTCGCACATTTCTACAAAAGGCGATTTCACTTTCTGGGCCAGAGGCATGATTCTTTTCTCCAGAGCTTCGCCCTGGTAAGTGAATGCAAGCTGGGCGCCCTGCTCGTATAGAGCTTTCGAACAATACCAGGCAAGACTGCGCTCGTTTGCCACGCCGAATATAATTCCGCGTTTTCCGGCCATCAGACCCTGGGTTTGTGTGAGTTCCTCAAGCACTTCGGTGCCACCATCGACTGCAGTCACTGCTTCATCCTCTTTAAAATCGGGGAAAAATAATCAAGGCTTTATTCTAACCCAGATAGAAAGGGCTTTTAGAGACATTCTTGTCAAGCAGGTCCTTTTTGAAACATTCAAGAAAACTTAGCCTTGAGGCTCAGGTTCACACAAATCTTTATTAAATGCCTAAGACTTGTTCCCTAGCCGCATTTTCTAGTTTAGAGTATGCAAAACTATTTCTCAGATAGAAAAAATAGGTATCAGGGTTTTTGTACAACATATTTGTATTAATTAAGCAGGTTCCAGATCAGGGCTCCAAAGCTGGAATAAATGCAGACGGGACAATCGACCGGGCAAGAGCAAAACGAATGCTCAACCCTTTTGACCGTTTTGCTTTGCAGGCAGCACTTCATATCAAAAAAACTTATGGCGGCAAGGTAACTGCAATCAGCATGGGACCACCCCCGGCTGTCGAAATTTTGCTCGAAGCTATGGAGCACGGTGTCGACGAGGGTGTCCTTCTTTCAGACCGTCGTCTGGCGGCATCCGATACTCTGGCCACTGCTTATGCTCTTTACCGGACCATTAGTCATGTCGGTAAGTTTGACTTTATCTTTTGCGGACTGCAAACCACAGACGGCGACACCGCCCAGGTCGGTCCCCAATTAGCCGAGCGTTTGTCTTTACCCCAGGTCAGTTATTGCGAAGATTTTTCAATCAAGAACGGCAAACTGGAAGCCCGTCGCATCATCGAAGGCGGATACCAGATTGTGGAAAGCGAAACACCGGTGCTTGTTACAGTGGCAAACTCTTATCATCATCTGGAATACAAGAGTTTCCGCGATTCATATAAAGTACAGCAGCTGAAACGCAATCCGGAAGAAATGGCAAAAGTAATTAGAACCGTGGATCTGGACATCGTGGAAGCAGATCCCAACCGCTGCGGATTAAAAGGTTCACCTACAATCGTCGCCATGACTCAAAAGGTAGGCGAAATTGGTGGTCATTGCAAAATGCACGAAGGGCAGGCACCGGAGCAAATGGTGGCCGAAACACTTAACGCCTGCGACTTGAAAGTTTTACTGAAGACCAAATAAACGGAAACAACGGATACAAAAGAACATGGCCGACGAACAAAACACAGACAAAAAAGCTGATTCAGGAAACGAGCTAACAGGCGAGCAGCCATTGGTTGATCTTTCTCAATTCAGCCCCAAAGGCGAAGTTCTGGTCGTTGCCGAACATATATTGGGCGACTTGCAGCCGGTGACGCTGGAGTTGCTTGGTGCCGGTCGTATTCTTGCCGACAAAATGGAACGTAAACTTCTTTGTATAGTTCTTGGCTATCAGCTGGGCGACATGCCGCGCTTGCTCGTAGAACACGGCGCCGACGTCGTTTATGTTGCCGATCACGAAGAATTGAAAGTCTACAGAACACTTCCTTATAGACGAGTAATCTGCGATTTTCTTGAATCTCTTCCGGAAGCTCCTCACACCGCACTTTTAGGTTCTACAACAACAGGACGGGATCTGGCTCCTCGCATTGCCGCACATTTCGAAACCGGACTGACCGCCGACACCACTGAGCTTGATATCGGTCCTTACGAGCACAAGAGTAAAGTGGATCCCACCAAAATAGGTTTGTATCCCAACTGTCTGTACGCTATTCGTCCCAGTTTCGGCGAAAGTTTGAAAGCACGCATTCTCGGTCCCTGGAAAAATCCCCAGATGGCTACCACCAGACCTGGTGTCATGGTTCCATTGCCGCGTGATTCAAAACGCACCGGTGAAATAAAATCAGTCCAGGTAAATTTGAAACCGGAAGATTACAGACTGCAAGTAAAAGACATAGTGCGTGAAGTAGCAAAAGGCGTGAAACTGGCTGACGCCGATGTTATCGTGTCAGGCGGATTCGGACTGGGAACAGCTGAAGGCTTTGAATTGCTTAAGCAACTGGCCGACTGTTTTGAAAACTCTGCTATCGGAGCTTCACGCAAAGTCGTTGATCTGGGATGGATACCCTACCAGCATCAAGTCGGCCAAACCGGAAAAACAGTCCGTCCAAAACTGTACATAGCTTGCGGCATTTCAGGTGCCATTCAACACCGGGTCGGCATGTCCAAGTCGGGCACTATAATCGCCATAAATAAGGACCCTGATGCTCCCATTTTCGGGTTTGCCGATCACGGCATCGTAGGCGACGTTTATCAAATTTTGCCTGAGATGATTAAACAGTTTAAGGCAGCACAAGGTAAAGAAAATACTCAAAATATAGATAATTCGGGGGTAAAGGCAGTTGTCGGAGCGCATTGAATATGATCTGTTACTGGTTGGCGGAAGCCCGTCCAATCTCGCCCTCGCCTATCACTTTTTGCAACTGGCAAAAGGAAATGATCGCGAATTCACCATCGCCATAATTGAAAAAGGAAAAGAATTCGGCGCTCACGTCATGAGTGGTGCCGTATCCAATCCACACATATTGCAAAAAATCTGGCCCAATTACAGAGAAATCGGATTTCCTATTGAAGCCACTTGTAATGAAAGCCATTTTTCAGTGCTCGGTTTAAAATCAAAATTCGACGTTCCGTCTAAACTCTGTCCCAAATCATTCGACAAAAACGGATATCTTGTTCTCAGTCTCTCGCATGTGACCGCCTGGATGGCTAATCAAATCGAAGAAAAAGCCAAAGAAGTGACAAATGTCACCATCGACTTTTTCACCGGCTTCTCGGCTCATAAAGTAGCCATCGAAAACGAGAGAGTAGTGGGAGTCGCCGTCACTGAAACAGCCACCTCAGAAGACGATTATGTTTACGGCAAACTGACAGCTTTTGGTGACAAAGGTTTCATCTCACGTGATGTAATCGACCACTACAAATTGCGTGACTGCCCGCAAATCTGGTCTGTCGGAGTCAAAGAAGTCTGGCAGGTGGAAGGTAATTATGAAGGCAAAGTCTGGCACACTCTAGGATTCCCTCTTTTAGAAGGAACTTTCGGCGGCGGATTTGTCTACGGAATGAAAGACAACAAACTCACTATTGGTATGGTCATCAGCTTGAACAGCAAAGACCCCAATATGAATCCGCAATACAAATTGCAAGAATACAAAAAGCACCCATGGCTGCAAGAAATGCTCAAAGGCGGCAAACTGCTTAAATACGGCGCCGCTCTTCTGCCTGAAGGCGGATTTTACAGTCTGCCCAAGAAATTTGCAGTACCAGGCGCCTTGCTTTTAGGCGACGCTCTGGGTGTGCTTGATGTGAAAAACCTGGCTGGTATCGATCGCTCGTTGGAGTGCGGATATATTGCCGCTGAAGTAATGTTTGAAGCACTGATGAAAAACGACACCTCAGAGGCTGCAATCGCTCCTTATCAAAAGAGACTGGAAGAAGGTTTCGTAATAAAAGATCTTTTCAAAAACAGATATTTCCGCTGGGCTTTCATCGAAAACGACAAGCTTCTTAGTGAATACCTGCCTGATATCGCCCACAGCATCGACAAATCCAATGCCTGGATCGGCGGCATGAAAATTTTCTTCAAACACCCTCTGGGTGCCACCAAAGACGGTGTGCGCTCTCTGGGTCTTATTGAAGGCAAATTTGATATCGGACCGATTTCATACAAACACGACTTCAAGTATATAGACCCCGGTTTCACGCCACCTAAATATGATGAGCCGCCTTATGACAAGACGACCATATATTCGCGTCCTGATGCTGTGTTCTACGCTGCCACCAAATATCACGAAGGCAATCAGCACATAGACGAGTTCAACGCAGAAACATGTGTCAAATGCATTTCTAAATATGATGCTTTGAACAAAACCACTCCATGCGTGGCCGATTGCACAGCTGAAGTGCACCGCGTAGACATAGTCGATGAAATCAAAAAACACGGCATGTCACTGGAAAACTGCGTGCACTGCCGCACCTGCGAAATAGTCTGCCCCGAAGTCAATCTTCGAGTGAAGCCTACCGAGCAAGGTTCGGGTCCCAACTTCTCAGGACTTTAATGCTTCGCTACAAACGGCACTTATCCTCGCT
>CAZEQP010000386.1:0-4317 GCA_964514345.1 uncultured Candidatus Obscuribacterales bacterium | reverse complement strand
AGTTGGTATCATGACGATTCATTCATCCAAACGCGCCGAATATCTGCACACCGCAGTCCCCGGTATCACCATCCCGGAAAAAATACGCGACGCCATGGCCAGAGCCGGTCAAGACGGAAGCAAAGTCGGACTTGAATTGGCCGAAGAGTTGCTTGAAAAATTGAGACCTATTTGCCAGGGCACTTATCTGGTTCCGTCCTTTGGTCGCTATGACGACATGTGTTCTCTGGTTCAGAGTCTGAAGAACACTGTATCGGTTGGCTAGATTTATTAGCGGCTAATTTGCGGGCGACAAATTCGCGCGCCGGTTTTTCTATGAATCTATAGCCAAGAAAACTGGCTATAAAACACGCCGCCAGAAAACAAAAGAAATCGGCATCAGATCTCGCTTGAGGCAGTCTGTATCGATAAAATAACAAAATGGGAAAATGACACAAATAAAGTGAAAAACTTATTTCTCCCAGAAACACCAGCGGCGGTGCTTTTAAAATTTTGGAAACTATTCCCTGCCCATAAGCGCAAAATAAAATGAGTAGCGAAAAAGGGAAAATTACAATCGCTACTTCATCAAACCAGTAAGCAAGCGGCTGATTGAAATTGAAAATAACCAGCCTTGCATAAGGCGTTAAAAGTACGCTTGCTAAAACATAAATCAAGAGAAAAACCTCGATAAATGAAGTTAAGAGCACTTTCCCTTGAAAAACATTTTTCGTTTTGGCAAAAAGAAATGCCAGCAGAATTCCGACATTGAACTCAAAAATACGCACCAGCGGATTGACGAAAACAAGCGACTGCTGACTAAGTCCAATATCTTTGATAGGAACATTCAGCTCATATGCCAGTGAGACAAATACTGTCACCATCAGCAATGGGACTAGAATCGGCAATATTTTCAGAAATACATTTTTTGCCCTGTACAAAAGCAAAGTAAAAGGAAAAACCAGATAGAAAAATGCTTCATCGGCTATAGACCAGGAAGGCGGATTGAAAGCAAAACTATATTGAGTACTGGGCAGAAAGGTCTGCACCATAAACAGATTGGCTACAAAGGCCACAGGCAATTGTTCAAGATGCTCTTTAAACGAAATCAAAGCCACAGGCGGCAAGAAGCAAATCATCATCAAAAGCCAGAAAACATGCAACGGCCACAACCGGGCAAGCCTTTTCACCCAGAATTCTTTTGCTTGCGAAAATGAATTCATCCGACCATAAACAAAAGTCAAAATGAATCCGGAAAGAATAAAGAAAAATGTCACACCTTGCGGGTACTCGAGATCTTGCGGCAATCGTCCGGGTATCGCAAACAAATCAGTGACGTGATAAAGCAATATTTCAAAAGCAGCAAAGAATCTAAGCGAAGTCAGGCTGTCCATACGCGCCTGGTCCCGCTCCATTTGTTTCATTAAAGAGACCTTAGATAACCCTATCTACCACGTGTCGACGTACGATTCTTAGTTATTTTCGGTACGTCGGCACTTGAATTCAGTTTCTTACCGCCCTGGGGTTTTTCTTTCCCAGTGCCTGAATTCTGGTCGCTAACGACTTTAGGCGGCTGTTTCTTGCGTTTTCCGATATTTGCCATAAGTTTCCAACCTTTCGAAAATTAAGCCCTGCGCGATGTCAGTAACATAATGATAGCATATACTATTGCAACTGACCATTGCGAGGTTTTTGACGTGAAAACTGGTTTTCTTCTGGCATCTGTCGCACCGGCACTGGCACCACATACAATGGCATTTCTTCGAAATTTTTGCAGAATACAAAATGTATCCGGATACTAAACTGGTTTAATTAGGAGAATATTTATGGTGAAAAGAATTTTTTTATTAGCTTCAGCAGCATTCGTCGCAGCACCGTATATAGTTGCATCTGCCGCGTTTGCCATGGATTACCCCAAACAAGCATACGATGCCACATACGAAATGGTCAGTCCTCAAGGTAAGACTGAGATGCGCATGGCATCAGACGGAAAAGGCAAGACCCTCACCAAAACCAATTCAATGGGACAGCAGGTGCGCATGGTCGCCGATTTCAAAGCCGGAACATGCACCACTTTGATGGACACAGCAAAAATGGCAATCACAGCCAAAATGACCGAAGCCAATGCCCAAGGTTACGATGAAAACTGGTACAAAAAGAAAAAAGGGGTTAAACAGCTTGGAGCCAAAGTCATTGCCGGTCACCCCTGTCACGGTTATGAGTACAGCGAGTCGGGCACAACCAGCCAGACCTGGGTGGGCGACGACGTCAAAATCATGGTTCAGTCAGTCACCGACACACCGAAAGTTGGCAAAACGACTATGACTTTGAAAAAAATTGCAGGCGCTCCAGCCGCCACTGAATTCAATGCCAGCATCCCGGCCGGCTACAAAACAATGAATCAATAATCCACTTATTTCACAACAGGACCTTCAGAATGAAAAAAATTGCTTCCACAGTGCTGTTAGCGGTATCGCTGACAACACTGCCCGCGTTTGCTCAGTTTCAGCCCGGACAAATGGTCTACTTCAAATATCATGGTGAAACAAGAGAAGGTCGGGTCAAAAAAGAAGACGGATACGGCGGAGTTATTGTTGAATACAGAGACGCCCTTGACGGACAGTGGAAAGGCTACACCGCCACTCATATGCCTGACCAGTTATCGACGACACCACCTGCCGACTACAATCCTAAAGGATATGGAAATGTCGATGGCGCCATGCAACCGGTAAAAGGAGGCAATCAAATTCCAGCTCAGAATTTTGTGCCCAATCAGGCAGTGGTGCCGAACAACCAGAATATACCAACTGTCCAACCGCAGGGCAACGCCTGGAAGCCGGTGCAACAAAATCCACAACCCAATCAACAAGCACATCCGCAAGGTCAACTGCCGACAGCACATGGTGCACCTTTATCTAAAGAAGACATTCTGGGTTTTCTGCGTCAAGCCTTTGGTAAAGACGACGCCGACGGTGTCGAGTGGAACCATCGGGTAAAAACTTACGAGCAACTGGACCGCATGATTAAAGATCGGGGAGTAAACTTCAAATATGAAATAGTAGGTGATTTTGCCAACAAAATAGCCAAGCATCTGGTTCCCACCAATATCGTCTGGGACATGCTCAAAAATCAAGGAGCACCAACCACTCAAAACTGGTATTACGGCAACTGGAAAACATCCCACGAAGGAGCCGCCACCGCGTATAAAAAAGGCAATGACGTATGGGAAAAGCAATTCTTCGGAAAAGCCGGAGTGCTCACTATAAATTCAAACGGCACCTATGAGTGGAACACAGGTGTCCAGCACAAAAAAGGTCAATGGCGTCAGGCAACCAGGCAAGAACTGGACAAACAAGACCGGGGCGGCGACGGCATTACCCTGCTCAACGCGGTAAACGGTGTTGACTGGCTTGTCACCAAAGACGATTTGCAAACAGGCGACTCAATCAAAATCGGCAATTTGACCGGTTTGATGCATGAAGAACGCGGAGGAAGGATGTAAAATATGAAAATTGCAAAGAAACTGTTTTTGTTCGCTCTTATAGCGCAAGTCTCCTGCCTGCCGGTCCAGGCAAAAACTGCTTTCGAACTCATTCGGGAAGGCGAAACTGCCTATGCAGCCAATGATTTAAAGGCAGCAAAAACAGCTCTGGATGCAGCCCTGGTCGAAGCCGAAAAGACCCCCGAAAACAAAGAACATCTAGCCCGCGCTCTCAATGACCTGGGCGTAGTAGAGGACGAGCTGGGCAATTACGACCAGGCGGTAGCCAACTACCAGAGAGTGCTCAAGCTCATATCAGACAAACCGGACTCGGTCGACCAGGCAACCACTCTCAATAATCTGGCCAATGTTTTCAAAGACCAGAAAAAATTCGACCAGGCAGAACCGCTCTACAAGCAGGTCATCGGCATTTATGAGCGCACAACCGGCTCCCAGAGCGAATATATTGCGATGAGCAACCACAATCTTGCTTCACTTTATGCCCAAATGGGTAAGTATAAGGAAGCGGAAGCTTATTTTAAGGTTGCGCTGGCTGCCGGTGAAAAATCCATGGGAGCGAATAACAGCCATGTCGTCGATATTGTCGTCAAACTGGCCCGGGTAGAAGACAAACTGGGAAACAAGGATGAAGCCAAGGCTTTATTCAAAAGATATCTCACGACTGTCGAGACGATGATAGGATTGAAGAATGACGATCCAAGCAAAATCGAAAAGCTCAAAGCTCTGGCAGCCGAATTAAAGAAAAACGGTCAGTCCACAAATGCCGAGCTCATTGAAAAGGCACTTAGTTACGATGAATCTGAATCTGCCAAGAAAAATTGATTTTGAAGAGCATC
>CAZEQP010000385.1:0-4318 GCA_964514345.1 uncultured Candidatus Obscuribacterales bacterium | reverse complement strand
TACAGCGACAGAATCTGTTGATAGAACGTGCAAATCTGGATAAAACTCAGCGCACTGTCGCACTGCTGCTTGATTGCGACAAATTCCTGGTGGAGGATTATTGTTCAAACAACGAGGAAAGAGGACTCACTGTAATAGAGGGCTATCCCTGGTTCAATGCTGGTGGCAGAGGTTGGATGATGTCTTTGCCCGGGCTGGCTATTTCCACGAGAAGATTGGATGATGCTAGAAATATTTTGATCACGGCTTCGCGCCGGATTAAGAACGGCATCATGCCGAACTATCAGAAAGACTTCGACTTTCCGGCAGCTGACTCGGAGCTGGAATATGAAGCGGCGGACACCACTTTGTGGTGGGGCTGGGCTCTTTATCATTACTGGAAAGTGGCTCGCGATGAGGATTTCATTAAGGTTCAACTGCCTCAGATGGTGGATGCGGCTGTAAAATATATACTTGGTACTAATGCCGGTATCAAAATCGACCCGGTCGACGGTCTTTTGCGTTGTGCCCACAAACAGAAAGTCTTTACCTGGATGGATACCAAGGTCGAGGGCTTTCCTATGACACAGCGCGCGGGCAAACCAATCGAATTGTGCGCCCTCTGGTACAACTTTTTGGAGACTATTCTATTTCTGGCTGATGCGGTGAAAGAGCCGGCCGGCAATTTCACCGAAATCAAGGCCATGTCCGAGCGGGCGAAAGGTTCAATGCAGAAGTTCTGGAATGAGGACAAGAAGTGTCTGTTCGATGTGCTGGAAGAGGGAGTTGCCACCAGTCCCAAAAATGATGAAAGCATACGCTGCAATCAACTTCTGGCTATTTCAATGCCTTTCAGGGCTTTCACCCCGGAGCAGGAGAAAATGGTACTGCATATGGTGGAGCAGGAATTATTGACACCGATGGGAATAAGAACTCTGGCCAGTTCGGACCACAACTATCAAGGCGTTTTCGGCTGCGGACTTACTCATCCTGACCAGTATCACCGTGACTTGAGCCGGCATCAGGGAATGGTGTATCCCTGGCTTCTGGGGCATTACTGCGACGCCCTGGTCAATATTTACGGACCGCTGCCCGAAACTGTGAATCGTATCAAAATTACTCTTCAGCCTTTGTTTGAGCACTTTTTGCAAGAAGAAGCTCTGGGGGGAATTTCAGAAATGTTTGATGGAAGTCGCCCGCACCTGCACCGGGGATGCCCGGAATCAAGCCTTTCGGTGGCGGAATTGATGCGCTGGTACCGCTGGGTGGCTAAACAATGAATCTAAAAGGAAACCGGAATGTTTGCAAATAAAACAGCCAACAAGAAACTGCTTGCCTTTGTGAGCGAAATGGAAGCTCTGTGCAAACCGGAATCGGTATATTGGTGCGACGGCAGTCAGGCTGAATATGATCGTCTTTGCGAAGAGATGGTAAATGCTGGAAAGTTGATAAGACTAAATCCGGAAAAGCGCCCGGGAAGTTTTCTTGCACGTTCGGATGTTTCGGATGTGGCGCGGGTTGAGGAAAAAACTTTTGTTTGCTCCATCGAGAAGGCTGATGCCGGTCCGACGAACAACTGGATGAATCCGGTAGAAATGAAACAGAAGCTTACAGCCTTGTTCGACGGCTCCATGCAAGGGCGGAAAATGTATGTGGTGCCGTTCAGCATGGGACCTATAGGTTCTCCACTTTCTCATATTGGAGTGGAAATCACAGATTCACCGTATGTGGTATTAAGCATGCGGATAATGACTCGCATGGGCAGCCAGGTTCTTGAAGCTCTGGGTGAATCGGGTGATTTTGTGCCCTGTCTGCACAGTGTGGGGGCGCCTCTGCCGCCCGGGCAAGAAGATGTCTCCTGGCCTTGCAACCCCAATACCAAATACATAGTGCATTTCCCCGAGACGCGTGAGATTTGGTCTTATGGCTCGGGATACGGCGGCAACGCTTTGTTAGGTAAGAAATGTTTCGCCCTGCGAATAGCATCCACCATGGCCCGTGATGAAGGCTGGCTGGCTGAACATATGCTAGTACTGGGTCTAGAGTCGCCTGAAGGCAAGAAAATTTATGTATGTGCCGCTTTCCCCAGTGCTTGCGGCAAGACCAATCTAGCTATGCTCATTCCGCCGGATAATTTTAAAAACTGGAAAGTGACCACAATAGGCGACGATATAGCCTGGCTCAAGCCCGGCGCAGATGGGCATCTTTATGCCATAAATCCGGAAGCCGGATATTTCGGAGTCGCCCCCGGCACCTCGAACAAGACTAATCCAAATGCTGTAGCCATGCTTTCAGGCAATTGTATTTTCACCAATACGGCTCTCACTCTTGATGAAGACGTGTGGTGGGAAGGACTGAGCGACCCGCCGCCAGAGCTAATCGACTGGCAGGGCCAAAAATGGACACCCGGATGCGGGCGCAAAGCCGCTCATCCTAATTCTCGTTTCACAGTGGGTGCCAAACAGTGTCCCTCGCTTGATCCGGATTGGAACAATCCCAAAGGTGTTCCTGTAAGTGCCTTCGTATTTGGTGGCAGACGAAGCAATACGCAGCCGCTTGTACTGGAAACTGCCGACTGGAACAAGGGTGTCTATGCCGCAGCCGGCATGGGCTCGGAAACAACTGCCGCAGCTATGGGCAAAATAGGTGAAGTCAGACGAGATCCAATGGCGATGCTGCCTTTCTGTGGCTACCATATGGGTGATTATTTTAAGCACTGGCTCAACGTCGGCAATTCGATTCCCAATCCTCCACGCATTTTTTGCGTGAACTGGTTTTTGACCGATGAGGACGGGCATTTCATCTGGCCCGGATTCGGAGAGAATATGCGGGTTTTGAAATGGATTTTCGATCGAGTACAGGACAAGGCCTCAGCCGAGCCTTCTGTTCTCGGTCTGGTGCCAAAATTTCAGGATATCGACTGGACCGGGCTTGAATCCATTTCCAGGCAAGACTGGGAAAATCTGATGGAGATAGATCCGGCTTTGTGGTCGGTCGAACTTTCTAGACGTGACGATTTTTTCAAGCGTCTTGCCGACAGGCTGCCCAAAGAATTCGTCTCGATTCAGGACGAGCTGAAAGCCCGCCTTTCTTAAACCAGGGCTCAAAAAATGAACCGATATCGGTTCATTTTTTGAGCCGAGCCTGGTATTTCAGCTTTATTTATTAGGGCTTATAGTAAAGCCAGTATTTTTTGAAAAAGTTCTGAATGCCCGGAATAGGTGAGAGCAGCACTGCATGCCGCTGCTTTCACCTATTCCTCAGGCTAAATCAGAGAATCAGCGAACCAGAGGCTTCCAGTAACCCAGACCAACTCCCAGCCCAAACAGCGAAAAGAGGGCAACCTCCGTAGTGTAGTTTGCGGGCGGTTTGCCGTAGTAATGCGGGGGGAAGGGCAAGAAAGCGTTCAGAAGCGAACCGGCGATGAAGAACACCAGAATGATGCTCAGACCCACTGGCAAAGCGGGACCCGGCACCAACAGTGTTGGCTTGATGCTTATGGGATCGAGTATCCCGAAGAAAGAATACCCGGCTGTGAAAAAAACGAGAGCGAAGAATGCATGATGAATCATGAGGATTGATTCGGGCGAAAGAGTCATGTTCGGACCCTCCCAGTTAAGCGTTCAGTTTCGGATTCCTGATGGACCAAGGAGAGTGTTATTCAGTGGGCAGATAGTCGTAATTGCGCAGCAATACTTTGATTTCCTCTGGTTTGGGTCGAAGAAAGAAACCAGGCAGGCTCTTTAATTGAGCCTGACCTGGTCCCTCTCAGTCGAAGGTTACTGCTCTACCACCACCGTCCTCGCCTTGCCGCGCGGCTCGACGAGAACGAGAAGAGTGATTGGAGCAGGTCGGGGTCGTTCCAGGCGTAACAGATGCCCAGGAACATGTATCCGACCGGAACCAGCATCAGCCAGTGGGGTAGGAACCAGACACCGCACAATGCCGTCGCCACAGCGATGACAATCGACCAGAACTTGCTCAGATGCAGGCCCATGATGGCCATGCCCAAGCTCATGCCCGGCACGAGTGTCACGATGAAAACGAAAATTGCAGTCAGGATAGTCGTATCGGTCATGGCTTTTCTCCGACCGCTAGAGTTCAGTCGTAAGGGGCAAGCCGTAATTCAGGCTTGCCCCCTCTGTGAAGTGCAATCAGTCGTGCAGCTTCAGAGCGCTGGGATGGTTCTTGGGCGCCCCGCAATTGTCGCAGGTCGACCGGCGGTTCCTCCCCACAGAGTCGCAGTTCCAGCACGGCCACGTCGGCTCGCTGGGATTGGCATCGCTTTCGGGGGCGGTCTGGTCGTGCAAGACTGTGTGCTTCAGCTTGCCCAACTTGA
>CAZEQP010000384.1:0-4322 GCA_964514345.1 uncultured Candidatus Obscuribacterales bacterium | reverse complement strand
TCGGCTCGCCGAATGTTTTTCTTACCATGGCGTACTGGGTGCAAGCATCGATACAGCCTTGTACAAGACCGACGGCGCCTGCAGCAACTGAGAAGCGTCCGTTATCCAGAGCCGACATGGCAACTTTGAATCCGTCGCCGACTTGACCCAGGATATTTTCTTTGGGAACGCGTACTTCATCCAAGAATAGTTCAGATGTATCTGAAGCTCTAAGACCCAGTTTGCCTTTGATCTGACGGGCGGTGAATCCCTTAGATTTAGTATCGACCAGGAAGCAGGTGATACCTTTGTGACCCAGCTTGGGATCTACTGTGGCAAACACCAGAGCGTGGGTGGCGATTGAACCGCATGAAATCCAGGTTTTTTGTCCGGACAACAAATAATCATCGCCGTCTTTGACAGCTTTGGTTTGTTGGTTGGCGGCATCAGAACCGGCTTCAGGCTCGGTCAAACCATAGCAACCGATGAATTCGCCGGTGCAAAGTTTGGGGAGCATGTGTTTCTTCTGCTCTTCTGTACCCCAGCGCAAAATGGTCAGAGCTACAAGGGATGTTTGCACCGAGAAAAGGGTGCGGGTGGAAGAACAAACGCGGTTGACTTCTTCAGTCATCAAACCATAAGCGATGTAGTCTAAACCCAAACCGCCGTATTTTTCCGGAACCGGGCAACCGAGGAAACCTTCTTTGAAGATTTTCTTGGTGATTTCCCAGTCGAATTTGCATTCGCGGTCATTCATCTGTGCTTTGGGAGCGATTTCGCGTTCTGCAAACTCTCTCATGTGTTTGCGGATTGCGATTTGCTCTGGTGTGAAATCGAAGTCCATGTTTTTTTCTCCAGTTTAGTTTTTTAGTCAGAACAAGAAGTAGGGATAAAACTTAGCCGCCGTAATTGTCTATCTGGGCTCTTTGCAGAGTACCCGAATAATCGACATATACGGATTTCCATTCGGTGAATTGCTCGATGGCGGTGGTGCCGGCTTCACGGTGACCGTTTCCGGTTTGTTTCACGCCACCAAAGGGCAATTGGATTTCAGCGCCTATAGTGGGGGCGTTGATATAAACGATTCCTGATTCGAAATCTTCGATGGCTCTAAACGCACGATTGACGTCTTGTGTGTACATCGAAAGTGACAAACCATATTCTGTGTTGTTGGCCACTTCAATGGCTTCATTGAAATCGCTCACAGGAATGACTGAAACCACTGGTCCAAAAATTTCTTCCACTGCCAGTCTGTGTGTGGGTTTGGTTTCGCCAAAAATAGTGGGCTGGTGGAAGCAACCTTTTTCAAGGTCGCCTTCAGTCAATATCTCACCGCCGAAAGCAAGCTTGGCGCCTTCGCCTTTGCCGATTTGTACATATTCATTGATGCTTTTCAGTTGTGATTTGTTGACCACCGGTCCGACATCCACTGTCGGTTCAAGACCGTCGCCTATCTTCAATTTTTTGGCGCGGGCAACAAATCCGTCCATGAAGTCTTGATAGACCTTTTTGTGCACGATAACACGGCTTGTTGCTGTGCAACGCTGACCGCTTGTACCGAAGCCGCCCCAGAGAGCGCCGTCGATGGCAAG
Organism: uncultured Candidatus Obscuribacterales bacterium; assembly: GCA_964514345.1. Taxonomy (GTDB): domain Bacteria; phylum Cyanobacteriota; class Vampirovibrionia; order Obscuribacterales; family Obscuribacteraceae; genus Aved-18. Next base: position 2,751 of record CAZEQP010000384.1, on the reverse strand, counting down.
TTCCAGATTGGCGTCATCCATTACACAGATGGCGTTTTTGCCGCCCAATTCGCAAGAGATTTTTTTCATCAGCTCGCCGCAACGTCCGGCGATTCTTTTTCCAGTTTCAGTTGAACCGGTTACAGAAATGGCGCGAACTCTGGGGTCTTCCACAAGGGGCATGCCCACGGCCGATCCACCGCCTGTGATGAAATTCAACACACCCGGAGGAAGTCCGGCTTCTTGCAGAATCTGCACAAATTGCATGGCTACAAAAGGTGTTTCGGAAGCCGGTTTGAATACGACTGTGTTACCTGAAACAAGAGCGGGAAGAATTTTCCAACTGGGAATAGCAACAGGGAAATTCCAGGGAGTGATGACACCGATGACACCCATGGGGGCACGGACTGACATGGCGAATTTGCTTCTAAGCTCAGATGGCACTGTCTGACCGAACATGCGACGACCTTCACCGGCTGCATATTTAGCCATGTCGATGGCTTCTTGCACATCACCTTTGGCTTCTTTGAAAACTTTGCCCATTTCAATTGTCATATTGCGGGCAATTTCGTCTTTGCGTTCTTCCAGCAAGTGAGCCGCTTTGAAAAGAACTTCAGCGCGTTCGGGAGCCGGAACTTTTTTCCAGGTTTTGAATGCTTTCTCAGCGGCGTCAACTGCTTTTTTCAAATCGTTTGAATTTGAATCGGCAAACTGTCCGACCACTATTTCGTTGTTGGCTGGGCTGACTGATTTGAAAGTCTTGCCTGTTTCTGATTTGACCCATTCGCCGCCAATAAAGTTGTGATGAACATCTTGGCTAGTTTTTGCTTTTTCCAGTGTTTTTGTCATTTTCATTTACCTTACGATAATGCCTTTTCCAAAATTGTCATTGCTTCTTCTTCTTCAGCTTGCGAGATATTCAGAGGCGGAATCAAACGAATGACCTGACCTTGCTGTCCGCAAGTCAGAACAATCATTTTGTCTTCCAAACATCTTTGAGCAACTTTGTCTGCCCATTCTTTTCCTGAACCTTTTTCATCTACAAATTCGATGCCAATCAGCATGCCCAGTCCGCGCACTTCGGCGATATGTTTTTTGCCGGCGGCGAACTTTTGTAAACGAGCAAGCATGCGTGCTCCAGTGTCAGCAGCTTTTTGGCAAAGCTTTTCTTCTTCAATTACTTGAATGTTGGCAAGAGCCGCTGCGCAAGAAACCGGGTTGCCGCCATAAGTGGTGCCGTGTCTGGCGGCGGGCCATTTTTCAGTCAATTCTTTTCTGGAGATGAAGGCTGCAAGCGGCATACCGGCTGCGATGCCTTTGGCCATGGTCATGATGTCCGGAACAACATTTTCATGCTCGACTGCAAACATTTTGCCTGAGCGACCAAAACCGGTTTGCACTTCATCAGCGATAAGCATGATGCCATGCTCTTGAGCCAGTTTTTTCAAACGGGTCAAGAAGCCTTTAGGCGGGACCACATATCCGCCTTCGCCCAGTACAGGCTCGACGATGAACGCGGCAACTTGTTTGGGGTTGACCATCTGATGGAAAAGAAAATCAATATAGTTGAATGTTTCTTCCAAACACTGCTCAGGAGTTTTGCCCATTTGCACAGGATAAGGAAATGGTGCGGTGTGAATGGACGGAGCAAGCGGCTCGCCCATGTCCCTGTAATAAAGTTTGCTTGTGGTGAGCGAAGCGCAAAGATAAGTGCGTCCGTGGAATGAGCCGCGGAAATTGATGATTGCCGGTCGGCCTGTGAGATAGCGAGCCATTTTCACTGCACCTTCAACAGCTTCAGCCCCGCTATTGGTCAGAAATACTGAATCCAATCCTTGCGGTGTGATTTCAACAATTTTCTGACAAAGATCGATGTAATTGGGGTGATAAGCGGTGACTGAAACGTGCAAAAGTTTTGCTGCTTGTTTTTGAATGGCTTCAACCACTTTGGGGTGGCAGTGTCCGATGTTGGTAACGGCTATGCCGCAGCCGAAATCAAGGAATTTCTCGCCTTCCATGTTGTAGAGGTAGGAGCCTTGACCCCGTTCTATCACTGTGGGCGAATAACGTGCCAGAACCTGGTTGACGTATTTGCCGTCTTTTTCCAAATACTCTTTGCTTTTGTTCATTGTTTTCACTGCCATGTCCGTTACACCTGCTTTTTTTGAGGGCGCACCCGAAACTGAAGTGCAACTTTTGCTGCGCTTTTAAAGCCATACAAAAGTGCCCTTTTAGGGTTATAAAATGATATCAACCAAAATTTCTAAAGCTTTATTTCTTCACTATTATTGCCGGTTTTCAAAGCTCTTTGAAACCGAGTTATCAAGAGAAGAATTCTACCTGGACCGGCGCAATTTCGATTTGTTCAAAGGCTTGGATTTGGGCGCGATTTTTTTGGTCGCAGTTTTTGCACGCGATTTTGTTTTACCAACCGATAACGGTTTAGTTTTTTTTATCAGGGGTTTGGGCTTGGAAGCCCCCTTGGTAACGCCGTTTTTGCCCATACCATTTTTGCTGTGACCATTTTTTTCAGCTTTTACTGAAGCCAACGGCTTGGTTTTAAAAGCAACTGAAAAAATTTCGTCCAGATGTGAGGCCGGAATGAGATTCAATTTATCTTTTACATATGCCGGAATTTCTTCCAGATCTTTGGCATTTCCTTCCGGAAACACAACTTTTTTAATTCCGGATCTAAGAGCGGCCAGCAATTTTTCTTTCAATCCGCCGATAGGCAAAATACGCCCGCGCAAAGTAATTTCACCGGTCATGGCA
>CAZEQP010000383.1:0-4324 GCA_964514345.1 uncultured Candidatus Obscuribacterales bacterium | reverse complement strand
TATCATTTGTGTATGACGTGCTTTTTCCTTTTGCAAGATCCAATGCAAAAGACTTTCTTGATAAACACTGGAATGAAGCGCCGGTCCAAGCAGCTCTTGAATATATGGCAAAAGACGCCGGGTTTGAAAAATCACGATTATGGTTCGTAAAGGAAACAGGCGAGCCCAAAGAAATTGTCCTCAAAGAAGTTTATCGATTAATGGATGCCGACATAAAAGCGACAGGACTGAAAGAGCTGCAAGGATTGATCTGGAAGTCGGGATATGACGATAAACAGCTTGTATCCGAGCTTTTTGATGATGTTCCGGACATGCTGGAACATTGGCACCAGAATGAATTTGATATTTCAATCTATTCATCCGGCAGCATCGGTGCACAAAAGACTTTTTTTAAAAACACCAGATATGGTGACATGACCAAATATCTCAAATCGCATTTTGATACTACAAGCGGCGGCAAAAGAGAAAGCGCCAGTTATAACACCATAAGCAATCATCTGGGAAAAAACCAGGAGACAATTCTTTTTTTGAGCGATATCGTCGACGAACTTGACGCGGCTTCCAAAGCAGGCATGAAAACCGCCCTTGTACTCAGAGCCGGCAATGCTCCCCAGCGCGAAAACGCCCATCAAAGCATTAAATCATTAGCTGAGCTGGATCTGAGCCGATAGCCAAAGTGCTAAAATTCGATATCTTCCAGAGCGAGTAAGGAGAAACTTATGCAGATCGCAGTGATTGGACTTGGCCGTATGGGCGCCAACATAGTCCGCAGACTTATGAAAAACGGGCATGAGTGCGTAGTTTTCAACCGCTCCCCTGACAAAGTAAAAGAACTGGAAAAAGAAGGCGCGACTGGAGCCAAAGATATAGCCGACCTTGCCAAGAAGCTCTCCAAGCCAAGAGTTGCCTGGGTAATGGTCCCGGCCGGTCAAGCCACCCAGGACATGGTGGACGAGCTGGCGCAGCACTTTGAAGCTGGCGACATAATCATCGACGGCGGCAATTCTATGTATAAAGAAGACGCCGTGCGCGCCGAACAAGTTGGCAAAAAAGGCATTCAATATTTAGATGTCGGCACTTCAGGCGGAGTCTGGGGGCTTGAGCGCGGTTATTGCTTGATGATAGGAGGTCCGGAAGTGGCGGTCAAATATCTTGACCCGATATTTTCAACCCTGGCTCCCGGTGTGGGAAAAATCGACCGCACACCAGGCGCAGAAAAACTGGGCACCGCCGAAAAAGGATATTTGCACTGCGGACCTTCAGGCGCCGGACACTTCGTCAAAATGGTGCACAACGGTATCGAATACGGAATCATGCAAGCATATGCCGAAGGTTTTGATATTTTGAAAAACGCCGGTAATTTAGACCAGAAAGAAAAGTTTGATTTTCAATTAGAATCAGTCGCAGAATTATGGCGACGCGGAAGCGAAGTAGGCTCCTGGCTATTAGACTTATCAGCCCGCGCCCTCACTGAAAATCCGACGCTTTCAAACTTTACAGGCAGCGTGCAAGACTCGGGCGAAGGTCGCTGGACAGTGCAAGCCGCTATTGAAGAAGGCGTGTCGGCTAATGTTTTAGCCGCATCACTTTTCACCAGATTCCGCTCACGCCAAGATCACAGCTTCGGCGAAAAATTACTCTCAGCCATGCGCAATCAGTTTGGAGGTCACGTTGAACAGCCAGCTCTTAAATCATGATTCACCCTGTGTGCAATCTCCAGGCAAACATCCAAAAGCCGATCCCTGCGTTTTTGTAGTATTCGGCGCCGCTGGCGACTTAACCAAAAGGCTTTTGATACCAGCCATTTATAATCTGGTCGAAGCCAATTTGCTTTCGGATAATTTTGCCATCATCGGCATCGCCAGAGCCGACAAAGACTCCGAGCAATTCAGAAAAGATCTGACTGAGGACATGGGCAAATATGCCACTCGTCAGGTGACACCTGAGAAATGGGACAAAATCAAAAACAATATCCACTATATACAAGGCAATTTCGACGACCCCAATGTTTACTCAAAGTTGGCCGAAAAACTCCCGCAAGTGGATCAAGAAGTAGCTGCCAAAGGAAATGTATTGTTCTATCTTGCCACCGCCGCCGATTACTTCGCCTCTATTGTGCACAGCCTTTCAGAAGCCGGTCTTACTAAAGAAGTGGACGGCAAATGGCGCCGCGTTATTGTAGAAAAACCATTCGGTGAAGACTTAGCCTCAGCACTTGCATTAAACAACAATTTGCTTTCTTCACTCAACGAAAGCCAAATATATAGAATCGACCATTATCTGGGAAAAGAAACAGTCCAGAACATTTTGGTCTTTCGTTTTGCCAATGGCTTAATCGAACCGCTCTGGAACAACAGATATATCGACCATGTGCAAATCACAGTGGCAGAAGTAGTCGGTGTCGAAAATCGCGGCAACTTTTATGACAACGCCGGTGCCCTGCGCGACATGGTGCCCAACCATTTGCTGCAATTGCTCACTATGACAGCGATTGAACCACCCACATCTTTTGCCGCCGATTCTGTGCGTAACGAAAAAGCTAAAGTGCTTCAATGTCTGCGTCCCATAGACGGAGACGATGTGGTATTACGTGCAGTGCGGGGTCAATATGGTGCCGGAACAATAAAAGGCGAACCTGTTCCCAGCTATCGTCAATCGCCAAAAGTACGCCCAGATTCAAACACTGAAACATATACAGCCTTGAAATTCAACATTGAAAACTGGCGCTGGGCTGGCGTGCCATTTTATATAAGAACCGGCAAAGCACTCCCGCAGAAACGCTCAGAGATTGTGGTGACATTTAAGAAAGCACCGATATCTTTGTTCGAACAAGCTGATTGCACCAATGTAAGATCCAACCAGGTCATAATCAACATCCAGCCGGAAGAAGGTATTTCTATCTCGCTTGATGCCAAAATCCCCGGACCGAAAATTTCGATAAGCCCGGTTAAAATGACTTTTGACTACAAACAATATTTCGGTCAAGCCGTCAACACTGGTTACGAGACTCTTTTATATGACTGCATGATTGGTGATGCCACACTCTTCCAACGTGGTGATACCGCCGAACTGGGATGGGCAGCTATCGATAATGTTCTGGATTATTGGAAAAATTCCCGCCCGAAAGATTTTCCCAACTACGCAGCCGGATCCTCCGGTCCAAAAGCTGCCGATGATCTCTTAGCGCGTGATGGAAGATACTGGAAGAGTCTGACTTAAACTTCAGTTGAGCAACTCTTGCACCGATCAGTGGTTTTATTGAAAGTATGCGGGAGAACACATGAATGGCGATAGAAAATGCCTGATTATATGTTCTCCCACATAAAAAAGGGGGCAAAAATATATGTCCTCCCATATATTTGCCAATTTGACTAAATGACAGAACCACCCGACGACGACGAAAAGAAAAAGAGAAAACTTCGTCTTGTCACAGATGGCGGCGGTGACGGCGGAGATTCAGGCAAGAATCGAATAACCAAAATCGGCTACAGCGGTGACGAGCCGGAAGATGATGACGAAGAGGAATTTTCCCCTGAAGTTCTTGAATCTATTTTTGAGGATGTGCACCTTTCCGGTCAGGCTTTTATAGACCGAATTATCGATGGAATTGAGTCAGATTCATCACTATTAGTTTTTCTTTCTGACATCAGCATGATCTCGATGCCGACCCAAGAGGAAGAGGACGAAATCAAATCAATTCTTGATGATGAAGCGGGTGAAGAGCTGAAATTCCAGATGAGCACTTGGTTCTACAAAAACTCCAAACTCGTTGTACGAGTAGCAAAAGAATTTATTGGAAAAGGCTTGTCACTGTTTGAATTAATTGCAGCTGGAAAAGTAGGACTTCAAGGAGCAATCAGAAATTTCACTCCTGAAAGACCTTATCGATTTGACACTTATGCCATTCATTGGATAAAGAGCGGAATCAAAAGAGAACTTAACCAGCAAGATGAACCTCCCTCAAGCTCTGTTACTCATGAGCTTCTCAGAGAAGACATTCTCGACATTATGGCAAATCTTTCTCCGCGCGAGCGAGATGTGCTTCGTTTGCGATTCGGACTGGATGACGGCAGAACACGCACACTTGAAGAGGTGGGACGGATGTTCGGTGTGACAAGAGAGCGAATTCGACAAATAGAGGCCAAAGCTCTCAGGAAACTGAGACATCCAAATCGCCACCGAAGAAAACCTGCAACCGAGACTAGTCAAGCCTATCCAGAGGTGTCCTGGCAAGACATGCGAAGCAAACTATCTGTTTTCAAAAGTAAGGACCGACGTATTTTAAAACTTTTGTGGGGCTACACAGATGGGGAGTGTTATTCTT
>CAZEQP010000382.1:0-4327 GCA_964514345.1 uncultured Candidatus Obscuribacterales bacterium | reverse complement strand
CTGACAACTCTTTCAGGCCTCTAGCAACTTGTCCTCGTTCACTTTACTTCCTCAAAATATCCGAGTTTCTATTTATTGAAAACACAGACAGTTTCCGCTCTTTGTCATTTACGCAACCGCGCTAGCCAAGAGGTAAACAAACACTCTATTCCGTCAAGGCCTTGTCTGTTTGACTCCTTTTTTTCTGGCGCCAACTCATGACAAAAAGCTAGGGTCAGATGTTCACAGTATTAGTTCGAATGAGGATTGAAAAAAGAAAAATAGCTTTCCCAGCCGATTTTGATGCTTGTGTTCATCACAAACCTCCCAACTTAAGGAGGAAAATATCGTGCAAGATTTTGTCAACGAAATTCTTTCCCCGCTTGTATTGCTCATTTTCGTAATAGCAATTCTGGCAATGCTGGCTGACGCCAGACCGGAAACCGTGATTAAAATGGTATTAGATATGGTGGTATCTATTATCGAGATTGTTTTCAAATCAACGGCAAAAATTGTTGAAATGATTTTCAAAATAATCGAAATAATTGTTTCAGGCAAAAAACGCCCGTCGCCCAAATCGCCCTATCCCCGAAACGAACCGCCTCCCAGGCGCGGTCCCGGCAGACCCAGGCGTAATCCAAAACCAAAACCTGAACCTGAAATAAAACTGGTGGAAGTGGAGGTGCTTCCCCCTAAATAGAAAGCCAGCCGGCACCTGGTTGGAAAGGGAATTTCGGTCGGTCCGGAATTCCCTTTCTAACTTTTATCCATTTTCAAAGTACCAACTGAGAATCAGTAATTCTGCGTTAAGCAGGAATTTTTTTGATCTCTCGATCTACCTGGCCAAAACTCTCGTATCTTCCTGAGACATCCATATCAGTGCATTTTGCCACCAGCGCATCCATTTCATCCGACACATATTCATTCGATTCTTTCGGATGAGATACAGACAGAGCTTCAGGATCTTTGCCTGTGAGCAAAAAATGGAGAGTGCAGCCGAATGAATAAATGTCGCTTGCAGTGCAAGCTTTGCCTCTAAATTGTTCAGGAGATATATAAGACTGTTTACCTACCAGAGTCCCTGTAGCAGTGCCCAGAAACTCATTTGCGGCGCCGAAATCGATTATCACCACCGATCCATCGTTGGTCATAACCATATTGTCCGGCGTAAGATCTCTGTGGATAATTGCCGGTTCTTGATTGTGCAAATATCTCATCACAGCGCAGATTTGCTCGGCCATTTGTAAAACCTGATCTTGCCGTCGCGGTCCATTTTGCAGCACCAGCTGGCGTAAATCCTGTCCGTTTAAATAATCAAGCACAAGATAATGTCTTGAGTCTTCAATAAAATAATCACGCACTTTCACAATGCCTGGATGGTCTATTTTAGCCAGAAGTTTTGCTTCACGCTCAAACATTTCTTTGGCTTTGGCTTTGGTTTCGGACTCGATCTTGCCGGGCAAGACCGATTCTTTCAGAACCACTTGCAGTTTCTCATTTTCCTGACAGAGATAAATAGCAGAAAGTCCTCCCATCGCCAGTTGTCTGGTAACGCGAATGCTACCGTTTCGCAATGCTCTGCCTGCAGGAAGAGGAACGAAAACTGTGGGCAGAAATCTTCTAGCAAGCTCCTCTTCCCACATGGCCGTGAAAGATCCCTCATCGCCTGCCGACTTTTCTTTGAATTGAATGGCGCTCTTCTGCAATTTATCGGCGCCCGCCCACAGCTCAAGTGAGGTTAATAAAGGCTCCAGGTCTTTGCCTTCTATTTCTGAGATGGGCAGTTTCACCCCCGGGCCGTCAGTCTGAAATATGACCAGCACTTGATTATTTTTGTCCGGGTCACCGTAAACTTCAATATGTGAAATCCTGTCCCACTCTATAGTTTTTCTGGAAGCCTTAAACTGACCGACCAGAAAAGGAAGACTGATTCCTCTTTTATTGACGACAAGCATTCCCGGAAGCGAAATTGATTGCAGCATCAAAGCAAAAAGGCTGATGGTCATAGTGATAACAAGATAAGAAAGACTCATCAAAGCGATGGTGTAGGTACCGGCCATGAAAGCAGCCAGAGCAAGCATCGCGAGAAAAAATGAGGCAAAAGGCAAAGCAATTCCCCAGATAGGAAATGTGAGCCTCACAGCACTTCGAGTTAAAACGAAATGACTGTTTTTATACTCAGCTTTGACAATCAGTTCTGCCAAGCTTCTTCTTTCTCCTTGCTCGTTATTGTTATCGTATGAGATTCGTCGCAAAGGTCGTTTTTTATGCGCTTTACGGAAGGATATCTAACAGAAAGATCAAGCCTGGTGCAATTCTCGATGATGGTACTGTATATCGTTTCATAGAAGGGTTCGCCCTCGGCTAAGCTCTGCATAGTAATAGGCTCGGGATCACGTCCTGTGACCAGAAAGAAAATTGTGGCTCCCAGTGAATAAATGTCGCTTTGAGGACAGGCTCGTCCTCTGAACTGTTCAGGCGCTATATAAGAATGTTTCCCAACAACAGTAGCTGTGATGCCTTCTGAAATTTTGTGAGCGACGGCAAAATCAATCAGTTTCAGCTTGTTGTTTTTATCCAGGATGAGATTTTCAGGCGTGAAGTCTCGGTGGGTAAACCCTTCCTGGTGTAGAAATTCAAGCACATCGCACATTTGAACAATGAGGTCTTTCAAGCTTTCCTCATCCAGCTCTCGCACTTTTCTCAAAGTCCTCAGACTGACCCCGTCGATATGTTCAAGCACCACATAACCGCGATGATCCTGCACAAAGGCGTCCAGCAGCCGCACCACACCATCATGATGCAGACTTTTTAAAATTGAAGCTTCCTGTTCAAATCGATCTATAGCTGTTTTTCTCACCGATTTATCCACAAAAACAGGAAAAATGGTTTCTTTCAAAACAACTTTTTCTTTAGCGCCCGCCTTATTGCAGAGATAGGCTGTTCCTTGCCCTCCAGCGCCGATTATTTCAAGCACCTCATAAACACCCTCTTTCAGCATGCCGCCAGTCTCCAGAGGCAAAAGACTGTCTTGCTGTGGGCTTTGAGTAAGTGATTGCAACCACAATTCGGTATAGCTGAAATTCTGGGTAGGTTGAAATTTTTGTTGATCTTCAAGAGAGAAAATCTCTGCCGGCGCGAATTTATAGATGGTTTGCAAAAGTCTGGACCGGTCCAGCGGATTCACATTTTTCAAATTCACCGAGTAAGAATTTTCTCCCGCCGCAAATTCAAGAATGTCATCCTTCAGTTCCATTTTTTGCAAGAGTGACCAGGAGAACCTTTTAGTTCTGAAAGAACCCCAGACCGAATTGATATTTATTGCAATGTCATCGACACTGACAATACATTCTTTCCAGGCGATTAAATCACGCAAAAAACTGCTCAGAAGAACCAGCACAAAAATACTTGATCCCCACAGAAAGACTGTATTCTCATGAAGCATGTGAATGCCTTCTCCGGTCTGCACAAAAATCCAGCCGAGTGCAGACATCAAATAAGAAATTGGCAGAGCCGGGAGTTCGATTGAATTGAACAAGCGCATTGTAATGGGAATCACGCACATGAAGCCTAAAGTGGTTTGCATCCAGATGGGAAAACATAAAAACAAAACCAACAGCAAAGCTTTTTCAGACCACCAGACTTTCAAATTTTTCAGGGCTTCAAACATTTGGGCGATGATTGAGCTGTTGAAAATTCGCACTTTGACAGTAAAAACACTTCTTTTCACATCTTGAAGGTAGGTGTCCACTGTTCTGTTTACTTTGCAGGCAGGAACATGACTTTTGATATAGTTGACGAAAGCTTCCGCTCCCTCCGGAGTGAATCTATACACAGACAGTGCTTCTGGTTTTCCTTGATCCAGGTCGAGCATCAAAAACTTCGGCCAGAGAAAGTTACCCGCTCCACCGCGTTCCTCGACATATATGCTTTTCAGATTGTTCAAATCAACCGTGCGCAAGCCTATTTTCAGCTTGTTTTCTTGCAGAATCAGTTTCAATTTCAAATAATCGTGCCAGAAATACAAAAGTCCCAGCAACATCACAACAAAATAAATTGCACAAAAACAATGGGCTAAAGCCGCTACAAAACCCAATCCAAGTACGATGGGCATGGCCCAAACAGGGAACAACAAAACAGCTTTCAGCCAGAGACTGATTATGGCGTTCGAGTCGCTAAAATCAAGCACAAGAGGCGCGACTCGATGCGTTTCTTTCTTAGTCAAACTTTCTCACCCAGGGGCATAGATAGTGTCTTAAGTAAATTATCTTGAATTTGGGAAAATTCGGCAAATCTGTTTAATAAATCGACTTCAGTACATTTAGCCACCAGGGCGTCCATCTCGGGC
>CAZEQP010000381.1:0-4333 GCA_964514345.1 uncultured Candidatus Obscuribacterales bacterium | reverse complement strand
TAATCTTATTCTTGCTCTTTTGGTGTTATTTTTCTTGAATCGTTCCAGTGATGATGCAGTTCAATCTCAAAAAACAGCTGCAAGCGATATGATAAATCAGTCTGATGCAAATGAGCGCCTGGGAAATGTCGCCTATCTCTGCGCTTTTCTGGCTGGTTTTCTGGCCATCGCTTATGAAATAGTCTGGTTCAGGACTAATGAACTTCTCGTCAAGGCTTCCCCTTATGCATTTGCCACCACGTTGGGTTTGTATTTATTCGGGCTTGCCATCGGATCTTATAGCCTCTATAAAATTTCAGGGCGGAAAAAATTTGACCGCAAAAAGACTTTTTTCATGCTTCAAGCAGGCATTTGTTTTTACGTGGTATTCAGTTTTTATGGGTTGTATGCGGGGCGAGAGACAGTATTTGCTCAGTTCATTTCGCAGTCTTTCGCCACTATTTTGCATCCGCCGGTAGAAATGAAAGCAAGCTCGCCACTCTCCTTATTTGGTGCGTGTGACTTCGTTTTATGGCCGGCATTTTTTCTATTTATTCCTACAATATTGATGGGCGCAAGTTTTCCACTGGTGTCTGATCTGGCGCGCGGAGAAGGAGTCAACCAAAGCAGAGCGGTGGGACTGACTTACTTTTTCAATATAATGGGAAATGTTGCCGGTGGAATAGTAACCGGTTTGTTTTTTCTGGATGCGTTTGGAGCCGCAACTACAATCCTGCTTCTATCGGCATTGAGCTTGCCTTTCATACTTTTATGGACTCTGGGATTTTCAGGCAGAAGCACTCGGGTCGCCCTTACCGGATCGCTTTTTGCTTTAACCGTCATCCTGTGCACCAGTTTTCCCTCCAGTTCTCAGTTCGCTCAAGCTCTGCATGTTCCTCCCGGCAAAGATTGCCAGGTGTTTGTGCAGGAGGGCAAAGACGCAACAGTAGTGACTTATGTCAAGGACGGCATGGTCTGGAATTATATCAACGGTCTGCCGCATGGCGGACGTTTGAATTACACTCACGGCTATTACGCAAGAGCCATCGAAGGTCTGGCATATGCCGGCAGCGCTGAAAAAATTCTGGTAATCGGCTATGGCACAGGCGCAATTGTGGAAGCCGTGCTTAAAAGCTCTGAAGTGAAAGAAGTCACTATTGTAGAACTAAGCAAATCAGTGATGCAGAATCTGAGAAAGGTGCCTATGTTTCAGGAATTATTGAAAGACAAACGCATCAAAACAGTGATTGAAGACGGCAGACGATTTCTCAACACAACCGATACAAAATATGATGCAATCTTGATGGACCCGGTAAGGTCAACGACTGCATACAGCAACAACATTTATTCGGAGGAATTTTTCCGCCTGGTTAAAACCCATCTGAAGCCGCGCGGCACCGTCATGGTCTGGCTGGACAATCAAATGGAATTGCCGAGAACCATCATTTCAGTTTTTGAGCATGCCAGGCTTTACTGGGCATGTTGCGTTGCATCAAGCGAACCGCTGGTCGAAAACAAGGAGAGGCGCGATCAGATGATGCAGTCCTTTTCCGCCGAAGACCGGCAAGCGATTGGGAAAAGCGAAGGATATTCTTGTGACCGTGCTTTCATAGAGCACTATACTCAGGGGCACGGAATAATACGTGACTTAAAACCGCGTACAGAATATTATTTGGGTTTGCTCTGGGGAAAACCTAAAAGTTCAGTCAGCCAGTATTAACGTCTGCGCTTTTTGAACTTTTTGCCCGAGCCGGCTCCGACACCACCGCCTCCACCCGAAGATGGCATTGGCGGAAATCCAGGTGGCATTTGTCCGGGGCGCGGCATTCCCGGCGGCATCTTCGGCATTCCGCCTCCACGCATGAGGCTTCCAAGATCCGGCATTCCGCCAGGTGTCATGCCGGGCAGACCACCCATCCCGGGGGGCATACCGCCTCCCATCCCCATACTTAATAAAGGTCTCATATACTGGAACATCTGACGCATTTTTTGAAAATCGTTTAACAACTGACCAATCTGGTTGTCTTTGAGACCTGAACCTTTGGCGATGCGACGGCGGCGTTTGAAGTCTATTATGTCCGGATTCTGCCTCTCTGCTTTGGTCATTGAATTGATGGCTGTTTCGTACAGCTTCATCACCACTTCGCCCTGGTCGGCCAGTTCTTTTTGTTGTGATGAATTGATGCCGAACATATTTCCCAGTCCCATCATTTTCATGATGTCACCCATCGGTCCCATTTTTTTCATCATCTTTTGCATGTCGATGAACATTTGCAGAGTGAAATCGCCCTGCATCATATCTTTGGCCAGACGTTCGGCTTCTTTTTCGTCGATGTTTTTCTGTGCTTTTTCCATCAAAGAAAGAACATCGCCCATATCGAGAATGCGGCTGGCCATGCGGTCCGGATAAAAGGCTTCCAGATCTTCCATCTTTTCGCCTGTCGATATCAGCTTGATGGGTTTGCCCACCGCTTCACGCACTGATAAGGCGGCACCGCCTCTGGCGTCACCGTCTGATTTGGCCAACAATACTCCTGTTATGTCCAGCTGGGTGTTGAAAGTTTCGGCTACGTTGACCGCTTCTTGACCGGTCATGGCGTCGACCACAAGTATTTTTTCAGCCGGCTCAAGTGATCTATCCAGAATCAAAAGCTCGGCCATGAGCTCGGGATCAACTTGCAAACGACCGGCGGTATCGAGTATGACAGGGTTGAGCTTTTCTTCTTTAGCTTTCTGTATAGCCTGTTCGGCGATACTCTGAACGTCTTTGCTTTCAGGGATGGTGAATACCGGAACGCCTACTTGTTCACCCAGTGTTTGCAATTGTTTGATGGCAGCCGGGCGTTGAACGTCGCATGCCACCATTAGAGGCTTCATGCCTTCTTTTTTCAGCTTGTTAGCAAGCTTGGCTGTGGCTGTGGTTTTTCCCGCCCCCTGAAGTCCAAGGAGCATGATTACTCCGGGAGCGCCTTCAGTTTTGAGAGGAACGTTCTCGCCTCCAAATATGGTGACTAGCTCGTCATAAACTATTTTGATGAATTGTTGTGTCGGTGTGACCGACTCAAGCACTTCGGCACCCAGCGCCTTTTGTCTGACACGACTGATGAAAATCTTCACCACTTTCAACGAAACGTCGGCTTCCAGAAGTGATTTGCGCACTTCACTTATGGCCTCTTCAATATTCTCGGCGCTCAGTTTTGAGTCGCCGGTGAGATTTTTGAAGGTGGAATGTAGCTTGTCTGTGAGAGTGTCGAACATTTTTTATTGTGCCTCTTTGCTTATACTGCTGGAATATGTTCTTTAACTACTTCGATACGGTCGGCGATTTCTTCCGGATACACCAACCAGTATGATTCATAATTGCCGTTGACCAGCGCTTCTACGGCAGGCGAAATTTTTGACAGTTCAACTGTATTTTGACCTTCCACCCGCACGACTATGTTGGTCTGCGGGTGTGCGTCTTCCGGTTTGTAATAATCATAAGGTCTGAATCCGGTCGACTCTATTCCTATATAGTACTCAGGATCAAGCGCCATATCTTTGATCAGGCGTGAAGCTTCGCGCTCTATTGCTTTCATGCGGTCGGCATCTTTTGTGTTGATGCGAATTGCTTTGAAGAGGCGGCGATTCAAGAATCGTTTGGACAAATCGGACAAAATAGGATCGCTGTCTTCGGTCCAGCGTTTGATGTGATAATTCATCTGGAAGTCATCCAGTTTCAAATAATCGGCTTCAGTCAAAGGCTCACCCTTGAGCCATTTTTCTGTAGGCTCATCGATGAATACAATCGGCTTTTCACGATTTTCCATAACGTGTCTGGCGCGCTTAATAAGTTTGGCCAGCAAACAGCGGGTGGCTAGATTTTTGCGATGATAATACACTTGAGCGTACATGGAATAGCGTGCGAAAAGATAGTCTTCAACAGCTATTTGACCTTTCTCGCCTACCACAATCATGCGATCGTTTTCTTCATCGATTTCCATCGAGCGGATAATGCGCTGCAAGGCAAATAAACCATATTTGGTACCAGTGGTATAACTGTCGCGTAAAAGATAATCGAAACGGTCGCAATCCAACTGGCTTGAAACCATGTGCGAAATGTATTTGGGCTTGTACTCTTTTTTCAGCACTTTCACAATCTGGCTGGCCAGATTGGGAAACTCACTGAAAGACTCAAGCACTTTATTGATTTGAGTTTTTCCACTGATAATGCGGCAGGACCAGTCTTCATGGTCATAACCCAGGATTTTCTCTGTCACATGTGAAAAAGGACCGTGTCCTATGTCGTGCAAAAGAGCCGAAGCAAGAACAAGCGGATATTTGTCCTTGAGACTTTCATTTTCTTCAAACTGGA
>CAZEQP010000380.1:0-4337 GCA_964514345.1 uncultured Candidatus Obscuribacterales bacterium | reverse complement strand
CTTGTCGTTAAACCAATTGCCATGGCACTCGATGTACTCGCCAGGCGTTATGGATGCCGCGCTTCCGGTGACGGTAACAAAGTCCAGATGTCCACGAACTTTGACCCGCAGAACGCAAAAGCCACTTTCTTCACTATGAAAAATCACGCGCTCAACTGACCCACTAAGCGTTTCTCCGGGTGGTTTAGTTGGTGAGTTTGAGTTCATTAGAAAAAGATGGTTGCCCGGCATGGAAGGGAAAACAACTAAGGCATATATATAAGAATTGGGGAGCCAGGATGAATAATCTTACTGCTTCTCTTCCTAAAGAGGCGTTTAGTTGCCTAAAGTGGTATATAATTGCCTAAAGTGACATTTAATTGCCTAAAGTGGTTTAATGTTGCCTAGAACACTCCGTTTTAAGAGCTGTAGGACAGGCTGACTCATGGCTAAACAGATACCAGAAGAAGATCTCAAAAGTATCGAGGAGATACTTAAAGCTAATCCTACTGGCGTCGACCTCAAGTTTATAAGCGAGACAATGGGAAACAGTGTCCCTCACCGTACGCTGCAATATCGCCTGCGTTATCTTGCTGAGCAAGGAAGAGCCGTCACTGAAGGACTACGTCGTGGCATGAAATATCTTCCGGCATCAGCGGCCGTCGGTACAGGGACAGAAGCAGAAGCGTTATCTTTATCTCGGGCCGCTCAAGACATTCGGAAAAATGTTTCGCGACCGCTGCTTTCACGAAAGATAGTTGGTTACAACCGGGACTTTTTGGATTCTTACAGACCGAACGAAAGTGCATATCTTTCGGAAACTGATCGTATCCAACTTCGTAAAACTGGCGCAGTACAAAGTGGATTCCAACGGGCAGGCACATACGCAAGAAACATCTTGGATCGATTACTAATTGATCTTTCTTGGAATTCAAGCCGTTTGGAAGGCAATACATATAGTCTTCTGGACACTAAACGATTGATCGCCTTTGGCAAAGAGGCACAGGGAAAAGATCGTGTTGAAGCACAGATGATCCTGAACCACAAGGATGCAATTGAATTCCTTGTTGATAACGCTGACGAGATCGGATTCAACCGGTTTACCATTCGGAACTTGCACGGTGTTTTGGCAAACAACCTTTTGCCGGATCCGCAAGCGACAGGGCGTCTTCGTCAAATTGAGGTCGAAATTGGGCAATCGTCCTTTCGACCACTTGCGGTGCCACAACTTATCGAAGAAAGTTTCGACCAAATCTTAGATACGGCAAGGGCAATCTCAGATCCTTTTGAGCAATCGTTCTTTGTCATGGTTCATTTGCCTTACCTTCAACCCTTTGAGGATGTAAACAAACGAGTCTCACGCCTGGCAGCCAACATTCCACTGATTAAGGCTAATCTCGTTCCGCTTACATTCGCTGATGTGCCAAAAGACCTTTACGTGCAGGCAACTCTTGGGGTCTACGAACTCAACAAAGTAGAACTACTCAGGGATATCTATCTCTGGGCTTATGAACGCTCAGTTGAACGCTATGCCGCAGTTCGCCAATCACTGGGCGAACCCGATCCATTTCGTCTCAGGCATCGAGATGCGCTTCGCCAGGTCGTCGGCACTATCGTAAGAGACCAACTCGATCGGGCAGCAGCCATAAAATATTTAGAGACATGGACAACAAAACATTTAGAAACAGACGAACGCGATGAATTCCAACGCGTCGCTGAAGACGAGATTCTGGCTCTGCATGAAGGTAATTTTGCTCGCTACCAAGTGCGCCCTTCAGAATTCGCCGAATGGCGGAAAGTTTGGGATCGAAAGTATTAATACCGTAAGTGGACACACCAATTAAAAGACTGCGCATAAATGTAACCGGCACTGTTCAAGGTGTTGGCTTCAGACCTTTTGTTTTCAGTCTGGCAAACAGAAATAACCTTACAGGATTTGTACAAAACAGCTCAGGCGGAGTTGAGATAGAAATACAGTCCGACTCAAAAGAAAAGCTTGATCAATTCTGCCATTCAATGATTGTTGAACTGCCGCCACTGGCCAAAATAAATCACTGGCAAAAACTTGAAATTGCACCTGTTCCGGACGAAGTCGACTTTTCTATTCATAGAAGCGAATCATCAGATGAAAATCAAAACTCTTTTCCAATTATTCCACCTTCAGATTCAGCCACATGCAAAGACTGTTTGCGTGAGTTATCCGACAAAAAAGACAGACGTTTTCGCTATCCATTTATAAATTGCACCAATTGCGGTCCCAGATTCACCATTATTCAAGAACTGCCATACGACAGAGCTAATACAAGCATGCAAAAATTTGTCATGTGTAAATTGTGCCTCTATGAATATGAAACCCCCTTTGACCGTCGATTTCATGCTCAGCCCAATGCCTGTTTTGATTGCGGACCTCAATTGCAGTTTGAACCTGGCAATTTGAGGGGTGAGCCGGCACTGGCTAAAACAATCGAATATTTAAAAGAAGGCAAAATAATAGCTCTAAAAGGCCTGGGCGGATTTCAATTATTGTGCGACGCTAAAAACGAAAATGCAGTAAAAGAGTTGCGTAAAAGAAAGCACCGCCCGGCAAAACCACTGGCCATTATGGTGGCAGATTTGACCGAAGCGCAAAAATACTGCCGATTGGTTGAATGCAGTGAAAATATATTGTCCGGCATCGAGAGACCTATTGTTTTATTGCCCAGACACAAGCAACACACTGAGCTGGCACAAAGTCTCTCACACAGCGACAAACTGGGCGTAATGCTGCCATATACGCCTTTGCATATTTTATTGTTGCAGGATTTTGGTGGTCCCGTTGTTGCCACCAGCGGCAATATCAGTGAAGAACCTATAGCTTGTAACAACCAGGAAGCCATGCATGAACTTAAAAACATTGCCGATGGTTTTCTGGTCAATGATCGGGATATTATTTCGCGTTATGATGATTCTGTTTCAAGCATTTACTTAGAAAAAGAGAATCGAGTTAGATTTTTGCGCAGAGCGCGAGGCTATGCTCCGGGTTTAGTTTCTTTGCCATTCACATGCAAACAAAACATCCTTGCCATGGGCGGTCATTTAAAAAATACTTTTAGTTTTGGACGCGGCAATCAAGCCATTATGAGCCAGCATCTGGGTGATCTGGATAATAGTAAAAATATCGATAATTACAAGGATGTTTTGAACCTGTATCAGAAAATGTTCCGGTTCAAACCGCAAATTATTGTGCATGATTTGCACCCGGACTATTATTCTTCTATTTTAGCCGAACAAATGTCCCGCGAGCTTGCAATAAAAACAATTCAGGTGCAGCATCATCACGCCCATATCGCCGCATGCATGGCTGAACACAATCTGGAAAGTCCTGTTATCGGAGTGGCGTTCGACGGACTGGGAATGGGTGAGGATGAAACATTATGGGGAGGAGAATTCTTTTTGTGCCGTTATGATTCATTCTCTCGCTTTGCCCATTTCAAGCCGGCACCAATGCCCGGCGGAAGTATTGCCATAAAACAACCATGGCGCATGATGCTCGGTTTCAGTCACACATTTAAGAACAACCACAACCTTGAATCTTTTATTGAAAAAACAGAAAATAGTTTCGGTAAAAAAAATATTCAAATAATACAAAAACAACTGGAAAACTCATTCAATTCACCTCTTACTTCAAGTTGCGGGCGCATTTTCGATGCTGTATCTGCATTGCTTGGAATTTGTCTTTTGCAAGAATATGAAGGTCAGGCCCCGGTGGAACTTGAAACTCTTGCCAGAACTTGCAACAATCATGAAACTGAAGTCTATAACTATGAAGTGGAAAACAAAATCCCTTATCAAATAAACACAGAGCCTTTCTTTTTACAGATAGTCCAGGATATGGAAAGAAACTTGTCAAAAAACATGATTGCTTATAAGTTTCATCAAACAATAAAAGCGATAATCGTCGATTTATGTTTTAAAATTAGACAGGAAACACAATGCGCAAGCGTGTGTCTTTCAGGCGGGGTGTTTCAGAATCAATTATTATCACATCTGGTGGAGCAAGAATTGTTACAGAGGGGGTTTTCAGTATATTTCCCAACCTTGATCCCACCAAATGACGGCGGACTTTCTCTGGGACAACTGGCCGTCGCTTCACATTTAATATAGTTCGAGGTAACTTTCCATGTGTCTTGCCATTCCCGGACTGGTTGAACAAATAATAAAAGAGCAAGAGATGGATGTGGCCCTGGTTGATTTTGCCGGAGTGAAACGTCGCATCTGCATGACTTACACTCCTGAAGCCAAAGCGGGTGATTATGTGCTTGTGCATGTAGGTTTTGCCATCACAATAGTGGACGAGAAAGAAGCACAAGCCACCCTTA
>CAZEQP010000379.1:0-4348 GCA_964514345.1 uncultured Candidatus Obscuribacterales bacterium | reverse complement strand
ACTGGCAGGAAAAGTGAGGGCGAAGCTCAATAGCCAACTGTAAATTGAGAGTCGGCAGAATTGGGTGATTGGTTTGTTCATGTTATTCAGCAGGTGCAGCCAATAATCAGGCTTTCATATTGCTCTGTTTCAGTTTTCGTATATGGTCGTCGGCTGTAAGATCGCGCACATTGCTGCCACCCAGAGCAAGCATGATTTCTTGTTCCATTAATCCCAGTTTTTTAAGAACCCAGGCGTCCACACGCTTTTGTTGCAATTTTTCTTTCAGATGACGAATACTTTCAAGGAAACTGCCGTCGGCAAATGTTTTTATTGATTCTATAGAAACGCCCAGTCTGCGGCCATGGGTGCAGTGCAAAACATCAATTATATTGCTAGAGGCGACTGGTCCAAGCACTGCCAGGGTCAGTCTCTCTTCCTTAACCGTATCATCCATTTGAGGTACGGGCTGTATGAAATCCACTTGTACCCAGGTGCGGGCATTGAACTTAACTTTCATTACAACAGGCTCGGCTGAAAGCGAATTGACGTGACCTGGTAATAAGTCGCGGATGCAGGAATTACGGGCATAAGCGTAAGCCGTTTTGGCTGAAGTGGTGAAAAAGCTGTGCTGGTTGCGTCCTGGTTCTATTGAGCCTGTGCGGTTGATTTCCCAGCGCCTGTAACAGTTGGTGCCGTGATACAGGTAAACTTCATTGTTTTCTTTGTCATAGTCCAGGCCTGAATGCTCAAGAGCGAACTGCTCTAGAGAAGGCGGAACTTGATGCTCGGGAAAGTTATCCAGGGAAATGTCCTCAAGGCTATAATTCCAAAGATGTGCGGGATGCCGGGTGCTTTCCTCCTTTCACCCTATGCCCCTTTCGAGTTAACTCTTAAACTCTCTGAAAGATTAATCCGTTTAATTACTTAATGACGAAAATGTGATGAAGTCCCGGTCCTATTCCATATATTTCTCTTTAGCTACTTCAATCGCCTGATAGGCATCCTGAATCGCTTGTTTTACTTGAGCAAGCCCGTCTTCGCTGGATTGTTTGACCTGGTGGATCCAGTCATTTCGTTTTGCCGTCAGGCTGTTTTGCAGATTTTCAGACATGTCTTCCATAGTCTGGCAATATGTGGAAATTGTTGCTTCCAGATTCTGCTCAGCCTGTGAGCGGACCTCATTGAGCGTGGTGCGGGTTTTGGCCCGCTCTTTGCTCAAAATGGGGTCTTCCTCAGTTCTTGCATACTCTTTTACTTTGGTGGAAACTTCTTCGTTTTCTTCTATTTTCTTGCGTGCTTCACCCAGCTTTATTTTAATCATGGTATGCATTTCGCTGAGTCGGTCATTATAAGTGTCGAACAGATTCTCGATTTCTTTTTGATGAGTATTGCCTATCTCATCGAGTTCTCCCACACACTGGTCGACTACCTTTTCCAGAGCTATTTTGGCAGAGCTGATATTTTGCTCCAGACCTTCGATATGCGATGAGATGGTCTGGTCTGCCTGCTCTTCAAAATTCTTTTTCATGTCGGTGAGCATAGTGCGGAAAATGTCTTTGTTTTCGAGCAATTTTGGCAGCACTTTTTCAATGTAAGCCAGTTTTGTGCGCTGTTCAATAACCAGTTCACAATCTCTGACCAGGTGATTGACTGTGCGCTCAAAATTAGAACGTCCGACAAGCAATTTTTCAGAAGCGCGATCCCAGGAGCCTTCTATTTCTTCGTTCATCGAACTGACGTTTCTTTCCAGTGAACTTAAGATAGACTGGATTTCCTGCTTTATTCTCACTTCAAAGCGCGAATATCTTTCTTCCAGTCGGCTTGAATACTGGTCGTCGGTCGCTTCAAGTTGCTGCAAGGCATTGGATGCCTGGTATTCTTCCAGACGTTTGGACACATGCCCGTCCAGCTTGATCCGGGTATCTTCAATAGCCGACTGGGTGTCTGATTTCACTTTTTGATCTGCATTTTTCAGAGTAGCAAGAATTTCTTGATTCAGCTGGATGATTTCTCCTTCTGAATTGGTTGAAATGCTTCCTATCTCGGTGATTGCTTGCTGAGCCGTTTCTTGGATAAGCGACTTCAGTTGATCGGCTACTCGCTCTAAACTTTTTGTCGCTTTGGCCGCCAGATTCATGGCGTTTTGCTCTCTTTGTTTTTCCAGTTTTTCGGCTTCTTCCACAAATTGAGCAACCAGTTTGTTCAGTCGTTCTTTTGATTGATCCGACTTGCTTGAAAGTTTGCTCTCCGCCTCTACAATTCTTTGATTCAGTTTGGCAATGAATCTTGCCGATTCTGAAATCATCAGTTTGGGTTCGACGTTGGGTCTATTTTCCGGAAGGGGAGGAGGTGGCGGAGGCGTCACCAGAGGAGTGGAGGCTGCAGAAGGAGCGGCAGTGGCTGCCGGCGCCGGGTTGACGTTGGCGGCAGGTGCAGTCGCTGATGGCGGCAAGACCGGAATGGATGTGGATGAACTTGTAGCCGCCAGTGAAGCCAATCGAGAAGGCATCACCGGTGGTGGCGTAGGAGTAGGTGCTGGTACACTGGGTTTGGGCGGTGGTTCGGTTACTATCGGCGGGCGCTCTGGCTCAAGTGTTGGAGCCGGAGCCGGTGCCGGCGCCGGAGCTTGAGTGACAATTGGTGGCGGGGGAGGGGTAATTATTGGAGCTGATGCGACTTCTTCTCCTTCAGCTTCTTCATCCGTTTCTTCTTCCAGCACTTCTTCCGGTTCTTCAAGCACAGGAGCAGGGGGTGGCGGCGGCGGCGTGATAATAGGAGTTGAAACTGCAGGAGCCGATTCAACTTCTTCTAGCGGTACTTCTTCTGTGGATTCATCTTCCGGTTGGAAAATGCCGGGAGGCGGCATGAGCATTGGCTGCTCTTCTTCGTATTCAGCTTCCGGTGGAGCAACTTCCCAGGGAACAACTGGAGACTCTTCATATATATCGCTTTCAGTTTCTTCCGTTTCTTGAATTTCTTCTTGAGCAGGTGCAAAAGGAACTGGCTCTGTTTCAGATTCTTGCGGTCCATCAGAAACTGTCCATTCATCCTGAAAGTTTTCTTGCTCATCTTCCTGGCTGAGATTGATAGGACTTTCAAAAAATCCGGGAGCTTGAGTGAATTCTTGTGAATCGGCAGCAACCGGAGCTTCCTCTTGCGTGTAGTCATTTGTTTCCAGAAGTTCCGGTTCTGGGACTTCCTCAAATGTGGATTGAGAATAGTCTTCACTCATGGTGAAGTTCTGGAAATCAGGCACAGGCATTTCCATAGAAACCAGTTCAGCCGGTGTTTCTATGTCTATCTGGAAGCTGGGTTCAGGAGCCGATGTGAACTGCGGAGCTTCTTCTGCAATCGGTTGGGAAAGTGCGGCATTTGAATCGGAAGATTGTGCGAAAATATCCTGGGCCGAAGCAGGAGCGGATCCGCTTGGTTTTGCGACACGGAAGACTTCGCTGTCGGCGGTCAACATTTCTTTTAAATTGGTTGGTGGTTTGAGCGGATCTTTTGGTGTCTCTTCTTGCACCACAGGCGGTGCTTCCTGTCCCACCGCTCCGGTGAGGCGGCTGAGAAGGCTTGCCGATTCAGGCTTTTCAGCGGGCGCAGGGCTCTCCAGCGCATCGAAATCCATGCCGCTTTCGTCTGATTCTAATTCTATATCTTCGCCGGCTACAGGATCCCAGTCTTCAGACGGTGTGCTTTCCGGTTCAGGCATTTCCACCTGGGGAGCAGCCAGAGATGCATCAGCTTCCGGATTGGTTTCAAGCGAACCTCTTCCTCCGGTGTTTTCGAAGATAGAATCTACAAATTCGGCTTCCTCGTCCTGGACAGCCTCTTCCATGGCGGCCGTTATGCGTTCTTCGGAGGGAGCCTCGTCAGAAACTCCTGTGTTCCCTTGAGCATAATCACTCAAGAATTGTGAAGAGAAATCTTCTTTTGGCGCTTTCACTGCCGCCTGTCCATCCCCGTTCTGAGATTTGGCGCTTGCTGTTCTAGCCAGAGTCATCAATGATTTGGCATGTGAATTCATTTCATGTATGTCATGAGTGGTCAGATACCATGAAGGCAGAGAGGGAATTTCGCCTTCCGCCTGCATATCTTCAGAGTCCGCTCCGATATCGCCCAGATCTTCAACATTCGGTCGTCCGAATTCTTGAGTGGCCATCGGGAAAGGTTGATCTGAAAGAGCTTCCATATCGGCATCCGTTTCAGAATAATCTTCCGAATAATCGCTTTGAGAAAAAGGCTCCAATTCTGGCTCAGATTCAGGTTCAATATAATCTTCAGGCTGTGTGAAGGCATAAGCTGGTTTGGGAGCGGCGGGAGTCGGTGCCGGTTTGGGAGCCGGTGCCGAAGTTTCTTCGGCAGA
>CAZEQP010000378.1:0-4353 GCA_964514345.1 uncultured Candidatus Obscuribacterales bacterium | reverse complement strand
AGTTCCATAAAAACAGATAGGGCACCCAAATGAGTTTAGAACGTGCCTTTAACGATGAGGCTGAAGGCAAATATGTCTCAAACAACGAATTTGAACAGTTCGATCTTTCATTTGCCTATTCATTTAAATGGGACAGACCTGAAGATCAGATAAGGGAGGCACTAAAAGTGTTACTGTGCAACAAAGAGGGGGAAGAAATTCCCGAAATTGAAAAAGAAGCAGCCCTTGCCAAACAAGAAAAGCGCGAAATGGCCAAAGCCCATATTGCTCTTGAAGCAGCAAGAATTCGCTGGTTGTTGGCAATAAATCCCAATACTCCACCTCCTGTACTGGATCATTTGAGCCGCGAGGCTCCGCCGTCGCTTCTTGAGCGCATTGCCGAACATCCGCGCTCGCACTCGACCACGCTTTCTCGTCTTGCCAATCATGAAAATGCGCAAGTACGCGCTGCCGTTGCCGAGAATATTAATGCATCGCTCAAAACCATCTGGAAACTGGTAAGAGATCCAAGTCCTGATGTGCGTATGCGTTTAGCCGAGAGTTATACCGTCCCGCTTGCCACATTGCGAGTGCTTGCCGAAGACGAGAATCCGTATGTTGCTCACAGAGCGCAATTGACCATGTTGCGTTTAATGAAAGAGCTGACTGAATTGCGCACTGCATAATCTGCGCACTGCATTAAAGCTACCCACAAAAGGAAGAACGAGGTCAAAAAGCCTCGTTTTTTCTTTTAGTTATTGAATAATTTAAGTGCCACGATGCCGTTGTCCAGGTTGTGAGCCAGAACACAAGGCCAGACGCTCTTTGTGAAATAACGCAGCCAGCACATAATCATGGCAAAACTAAATTGATTGATCCAGGAGAAAATTTCGGGATCTATTTGCAAATTCCATTGCGGGTCAAAAATCATTAGGTGACCAAGTGTAAATAATGCAGATGTGATAATGGCTCCCCATCCGCATTTTACTCCGGCAAAATTTAATGGCGTACCCAGACTTTTGTCCAGAAAATAAAGCATCAGACCGTGATACATCAATTCTTCCTGCAGCCCTGGCATAGTGAGTTGAAAGAAAACAGTCTCACGCCCAACAGGCATTGTGTCTTGCTGATGCATTAATACATCAAGTAAAGCAAAAACAATACCGGTTAGTATCGCCAGTGCAAATCCGGATGAGTGGCTGGGAATATTCAAGCCGCATTGAGATCTTTTGCGGAGCATAAAGATTATGGCGAAAGTGATTAATGTCACCAGAGCTTTTTGAATCCAGTTATAGTGCAGAAAAGAAAGAAACTTCGGATAAGGGATAGGTGAAAATAAAATGGCAGCTTGCATGAGTGAAAGCACTGATACAAAAATTGATGCCAGCAAAATAGGCTTGGATTTTTTCAGAGCGCCCCAAATAAAAAGCGGACTCAGTGCAATTCCACAATGCACGGCAGTGGATGCAATCGCTATTTTCAGTGCCGGAAGTGCCATTATTTTTCTTTGGTTTGATTGGGGTCGCCCTTAATCAGGCGGAATGAATTTTTGTCAAAATCATAAATCATAAATGTGCAGTCATTATTTATGTGACCGGCTACAAAAACTTTGTCACCGGGCAAAGGCATGATTTTTTCAAAAGCTTCAAGACCGAAAGTTTTGCCCGGACCTTTGTGATTCCAAATTTCTTCAGTCTCATTGAATTTGTAGAAGCCTTCGGTGTCGGTGGCGACAATTAATTCGTTTTTGTCATTTAGAAAAAGTTTTTGGAATTGGGTGACAGGATAATCCCAGTTGTATGCAATCTTGCTTTGATTCTTTTCTGGGTCGGGTCTTGTTATAGACGAGATTACTTTTAACTCGTTATTTTGCATGCGGCAGATTTTGCCTGGGTCTCCATTAGGCAATTTGTTGATTGTCCACAAATTGCCTTTATTATCAAAAATTACATCAGATACTGACTTGTCAAAAAGATTTTGATATTTGCCTGTATCAAGATCAAATTCAACCAGTCTGCCTCCATAGTGTTCGCGATCTTCACCTATGATGAGCTTTCCGCCGCGCATGGCAAAACAGGCATATTCACAGCCGGCGGCATGATTATTTTCAAATTCGAAAGGTGTTTTGTTTTTTTCAATATCAGCAATTTTCCAGGTGTACATTTTTTTTGGATTGATGAGAACCAGGTATTCATCGTCACAAGTGATGACAGAATAAAGGAAATTAGTGTTGCGGCTGGCAAATTCATCCAGTGGAATTTTTGTTTTCTTTTGGTTTTGAACATGCAACAAATATGGCACCTCTTGATCGAGTCCGATGGCAAACATGTGCTTGCCGTCAGGACTTACACATAGCCCGTGTGTGGTTTCACCGAATAAGTCCAGTACCCGACAAGATAAAGTTTCAGGATCTATTTCAAGAAATCCTTGCGCCCGCACTAGCACTTTCTGATTCCAAAAATAAAGTGATTTGGCTCTGAACTGAGGTGAGAAAGTGCCTGAGCTGGAACCTTTCATTTTAGGTTCATTTGAGTGATTGAAAAATTGATATGCCATCCATCCCAAAAGCAGGATAAGCAGTAGCAAAGCTGGTTTGGATGGAGTTTTGATGGGAATTTTCCTATTTCAAATCAGGGCTCATATTTTAGACACTTGATTTCCGGCTTAGAAGTCCCCTTCGCGTACCCGGTTGGGATTTTTTTTGAGATGCACAATTTTTTCCTGAGATACTGGTTCGTTTGAAACCGGCTCACCTTTTTCCTGGGCCATTTTTTGCACGCTCGCCATTTTCGCCAGTTTGGAAGAGCCTTTTATCGCTTTAGCATCGGCGTCGTAATAGTCGAACCAGGGAAGACCGGCATAAGTGTAGTCTTTGGCAGAAGGCGGCAAATGCGGAGGTAATTTTCCTGTTATTGCCGCCCAGGTAACTGAATTTGTGATATGCACAAAACAGCGACTGCCATTTTCCAGATCCCAATCGTCTATTTTGAAATCGTCTTTATAGATTTCTTGTTTCATTTTTCCGCCCGGAGCCAATCCCATTTCTTGCGCCTGCGCCGGAGCGGCTCCAGGAGCTGCCATTGCCATAGCGGCTTGCGGTGTTCCCCAGCCAGACACAGTATCGGCGTAGCCGCCACCACTTGGAACACCTCCCCAGTCTCCTCCTCCCCAGCCTCTTTCACTTATTTTTATTTCGCCTTTTGGAAACAAAAAATCATAACGTTCCGCTTTCATCGGATAAACAGTGATTTGCAAACCGCCATGTTCGGCTTTGCCTGTGATTTGTTCTTCGGCTGTATATCCTTCTCCCAATTCCATTGCCACAAATTGTCTTATCTCGCCTTTTTTCACACAGTAACCGTCAAGCCATGGTTGTTTTGGTGCCACCGCATAATCCTGGGGATTTTTGTTCAATCCTTTTTCATATGGATCACCTGTGAATGCATTAATTTTGCCTGTGCATATTTTTATGGCAAAAGGATAGGCGCTGCGTCTGGTGAAGTCTTGGTTAGCAGTGAAACATAGCCACATTGCTTCAGATTGATACATTGGAAGAAAAACTCCGCCGTGCTCTATCCATGATGGCGGAACGTTATTTTGGTAGTCATCGACATGCACGATTGGAAAACGTCCAAGACCGGGCGGCAGAGAATAACTCTTGTCGTCATCAGGAATGCGAAGAGTCCGCTGGAAAGAAATACTTAGTTGAGCATCTTCATGCACCTGAGGGAATTTAAAAACTAGATCGTCATTTAAGAGTTCAATCATTTAAGTCTCTCCTGGATTCTTTTACCAATCGCCGTCGCGCACTTCACGCACCAGGCGCAATACCGCTTTATCAGGCATGTCTTTCAATTCACGAATGAGTTGAGCAAATAATTTTGGTCTTTGTTGAATTATTTTGCTCAAATCATCGGATACTTTGCCAGCCAGAGCCAGCATTACATCAGGGTCTTCTTTTAATACCCTGGCTAACGCTTCGATTGTGTTTTGTCCGGGAGGGGGCTGCAGACCGCGTTCTATCTTACTTAGATAAGAAGGTTCGATCTGGGCCTGCCCTGCTACTTTTCGCAATGAATAGGTGCTGGAGTCTTCCACCTGCAGCTCCTCTCTCCGCTTTTTTATATAGTCACCGAACTGGCTCATACTGTGTAGTATATACTACACACTCCACGCTGTCAAGAAAGCCCAGGTTGTTTAGCAATCAGATGGTACGCCGGACATGGCACGTGCCACGTGCCATGTTTGACCATCCAACTATGCTGGAGTAATCCCACCATTTACTCAAATGCCAGGAAGACCGAAAATGATACTGAGAGGGAAACAAGGCATGAGATCTGCTGAACAGAAAAAAGAGCCGACAGAACAAAACAT
>CAZEQP010000377.1:0-4355 GCA_964514345.1 uncultured Candidatus Obscuribacterales bacterium | reverse complement strand
ATCTGGAATGATTAGCGCTTAGATGGCCAAACTCGTGAGCCAAAGTGGCTTTGAATGCTTCTTTATCTTGCGCCATCATAAAAGGCAAACCCAAATTTAGATAGTGTTTATCGAGTCCCAGTATCCCGGCTCGTGGTTTTTGATAAACAGAAGCGTTGAAGTCTGTATTGAGCAAAACTGTATCCACACGCGTATTGAGTTTTTCACAAACTTCATCCAGCAAAGAAAATAGCGCGGGAAATTTTTCTCTCTCCAGTTCAATTCCTTCTTCGAAATCAAATTTCACCCACAGTGATTTGATGATAACAATCACGAAAAGAACCAGGAAAAATGTAATTTGATCCATGCCGTTCTCGTCCAGATGCAAGACACTGTAAACGCCCAAACCTATAAGTAATGCAAGTATCAATGCAATGTAAGCATAAGCGATGACGGCAAAAATCAGAAGTTCCTTTTTGTAAGCCTGGAAATCGCTTTTTGCTTTTTCTTCTATTTTTTCTGCCAGTTGTATGAACTGACGATCGCTCAGTGAAATTTCGTTCTGGATTTTCTGGTCACCAGTTTTAGATATTCGGTGAACGATAATCATTTAACTCAGACTTTGAACACTACAGCGTCTGGAACTTCTTTCATTTTGGCTTCAAGCTTTTTAGTCCACATATCAAAAACAACTACGCTTTTGGTTCCGGGGAACTGGTTGAAATATTGCATGATGATATTTGCCATGGCTTCGGAAAATCCCTCATCGGCATTCTTGGCATAAACTTTGGCTCCAACGACAAAGTGTCTGGAACCCGGGAGTTTATGCACCCGTTTTTGCACCACAACCATTTCTTTTATTTGAGGAACACCTAAACACATTTCCTCCACGGCTTCACGTGTCTCTTTATCCAGATCGGCCGGCAGCAATTCATCGGTATCTTTTAGCAAAGCACGCTCATCCAGGGCTTCTTTCAATTCGGTTTCATATTGATCGAATCTTGCTATTTCGTGATCGCGTTTTTGTTCTTTCAAATAGCCCATAGCCAGATATTTGGCTGAATAAGCCAGCCTGATGTCTGTTTTAAAACAAGCTTCCAGATGTTTGAGCGCATCTTCACCATTCAGGTTTTCTTGCTTATGCTTTCGACTGATGTAAGCACCTAAATTGAAGTGGGCGATTGCATCGGAGGGGCTTTGCTCCAGGATTTGATAATAAATGGGCACAGCTTCTTTGTGCTCATCAAGTTCTTCAAGCAAATACGCTTTGTGTTTCAAGTCATTGATTGTCAACGCCTCTTTTTCTTGTTTGGCGTCAAGTTTTTTAATTTCCTCTTCTATTTGCAAGAATTGCTGGTGACGTTGTTGCCATATCTCCTTGACGCTTGTATGCCAGTCTTCACTGATTTTGTCTGACAACGCTTGCAAATTGTCACCAAGCAATGTTTCTGCGGCAGATTGACCTTTTGGAATCGGTGCCACCAACTTTTCCAATTGTTCATCTGAAATGTGTTCAAACTTGGTCAAGCGATCACAAAGAGCCAGTCTTTCTCTAAGGGGCGGATGAGTCTCTATTTTGCTTCCTTCGTATTTCAAACACTCATCAAGCCATTGACGCAATTTGCGACTGGGCAGAGCATTTATTCTTTCTCCGACCTCGTTGTAAATTCCCGAGGGTGCTTCTTCCTGAGTTCTAGCTTTTTTATAAATCTCCTGCCAGATCTCTTCACCCAGATGCTTGCCTTTTAGCTCGACCAGTACAAGCATGTTAGCCACGTCATCGGCGCTGGTAATTTTTACCGCGTCTGCATCAGCTTCTTTTTCATGATCCCGAATCATGATCATTGAGTATGCAATGTAGCGCGGCATGTACCACGCAAAAAAAGGATAGAAGAGAACCGATTGTTGACCCATTTCTTTAAGGATGTTGGCCCATTGCATGCGTAAACTGTAAATCCAGCTTGATGTCTGACTGTGTTTACCACTCAGGTGACCAAACTCATGAGCTAAAACAGCCTTCAGCTCTTCTCTGGTAACTGACTGCAAAAAGGGAAGCCCCAGCATAAGATAGTTCGTGTTAAAACCGAGCAAGCCCAATTTGGGAACTTCCATCACTGCAGCATTGAAGTTTTCATCCAACACCACTTTATCTGCTCTGGTATTGAGTTTGGTGCAAACTTCATCCAGCAGTTTAAATAATTCTGGATAGTCTTTCTTCTCCAGTGGTATTCCTTTGGGCGGATCAAATTTGACCCACAAAGACTTCAGAACTAGAAAAACAACAACCAAAAGGATCAAGATAATTTTCAGCTCTGCGCCGTATATTCTTCCTGTGCTTAAAATGATCAGAATAATTCCGCCGATTAGACCGAACAATAGTGCCACTATTAGTCCAATATAAAAGTACCCAAGCGAAGCGAAGGCTATAAGTTGTTTCTTATATCCTTCATAATCGTATTTTGCTTTTTGCTCAGTTTCGTGGGCAATTTTTTCGAACTGCTCATCCGACAAGGTCAGCTTATCGGCTAACTTGTCGACACCGCTTCTGGTGTTGTGATGAACAATGGGCACGTTAAGTTAAACTAGGACTTTTTGCCGCTTTTGTTTTCAGTGACTGTGGTTGAGTTGTGGTTGGCTTTCATATAGTCCAGCACAAATTGATTAACCATTTTGCCGATGGTGTCATTCACTGAATTTTTATGAGTGACGGCCTGGTCTGTGTAAGTGATTGTTTTCACTTCCTGACCGTTGCGCATCAATTTGCACCACTGGGTCACACTGATTTCTACCAGTCTTGAATTGGCACCTGTTTCAAGCACTTTCACTTGCAGGATGGCGTCGACCGGCTTGGTTTCACCGTGTTTGAGCTCTTTGATTTTGGAAACAGGAATAGGAAGCTGTTTCAGTTTGTTTTCCAGAGTCTGCTCTGCAGTGGCATCCATGTAATGACCGGGGATACCGAAAGACAATCCGCGGATACCTTTAAGAGAGGGCAACATCAAGTCGTCACGCATTTTGTGACGGTGACCTTCCATTTCAGCCATGGTAGGTGACTTTTCAGTTTTGGTTTCTGTGGTTGTGGTTATTGTTGTAGTTGTCTCTTCTTCAGCATTGGCCGCAGAAATTGAACAAACAGCTATTGGAAGAATAAGACCTGCCTTGAGCATCCTTGACAACATACATTTCTCCTATGAGGCGCAAGCACCACGCAATTACAAACGGCTCATAGGATATCAGATTTTTCTAAAGTCGGCTCTATTTTTTATTGATTGGGTATAGCATTAAGGCTATTCATAACCTGCGAGAACCCTTGTAAATAGGAACCCATATTATTGGCACTATTTTGTTGATAACCGCCTGAATTGGAGCTGACCCCGTAGCTGTTCATTAGGTTCCCAAGCTGTGACATATTGAAAGACGAGCCCTGCGGAGAGATTCCATAACCGGTGCCGCCGTTTCTACGCAAAGCCTGGCTCATCATATTGGACAGATTATAAGAAGACGGACTTGTGTCCATGGTCTGTCCGCGATAAACATTGCCGTACATAATTAGTTTGCGCAGAAATTCGCCGCGCGAGCCATAATCAACTGAAGCTGCAAGTACATACAAGTTGCCGGTGCTTTGCTGAGTGAAACGAATGTCGCTTTCAGTGTAGCCGTCACGGCGGCTGCCTGAGGCTTGCACTGAGGCGTCGCGGGTGATTATTTGCTGTTCGACTACATTGTTGGCAAGTTGACGTATTTCGTTTTTTACCACGGTCTGCTCGATTTGATTTCCGGACACCCCGACTTCGCTGCTGCCTGCTGTGGATACATTTCCGAAATGCAAGAAAACAGGAACTTGGGTGTTGGACATCATGGACGATACCATAGACATCATCTGGGGATTCATTCCCATTTGACCTGCCATCTTGCTCATACCGTAGCTTTCGCTTGCCGGAATCATCATTTTCACTACAGATGGTTGCAGGTCTATTTTGCCGTAAGAGTCATGTGAAAAAGTGAAATTGACAGTGCCTTCCTTACCCGGCTGCAAAATTCTTTCAAGCTTCTGAGTTTCGGCGCTGTCCTCCTGCATCGACGCGGCAGATGTGCTGTATCTCCAAACTTTGAGTGAACCACCCCAGGTGCCGGTAAAGTCAAGCGGGAAAGAAGAAGTGATATGACCGGAAAAACGTGATTCGCTCGCTTGAGCTTCAAGCGGTTTACTTTGACTCTTGTCTAATTTCGGGACTTCCATTTTTAAAGCCGGCATGGATACATTGCCCTGAGCGGCGATTTGATCTATGCGCCCGTAAAGCATCGGCGTTTTTTTGGCAGGAGCGGCGACTTGAGCGTTTTTTTCAATACTGCCTTCATGGACTGAAAGGCTTTCT
>CAZEQP010000376.1:0-4365 GCA_964514345.1 uncultured Candidatus Obscuribacterales bacterium | reverse complement strand
GGACAGACAAATCTCCGGTTATATAGACAGGATTTTGCGCAGACGCGGAACTGATATCGCCGAGAGAGTTTCGGGTGTCGGCGCCATTTCACCCTACAACATTTTTGGAACATATCAAAATACTTCCACCCGCATGATTGAGGACATCGGGCGATCAAACTTTGAAGCTTTGATCAGAGGGTTGGCCAGAGACAATAACGGGCGTGCGGTGTCCACTTACACATTGCAAGCCGAGCAAGCCATAAATCTGAACTTCAGACGAAATGCAGCCACTGAGGCCAATGCAATAGTGCAAAGACAGGCACAGTATGTTCTTGAAATGAGAGAGCTGGCAGAAAAAATCAATGACGGCAGGTCTGGAGAAGCTGATTTTGCCGCTTTAAAAGAAAGAGTTCCTTCTTTTCAAAATATTCCCTCCGAACAATGGACACTGCTTGTGGCCGGGTTTAGAGAAGCGCAAAGACTGGAGCAAGCTCGCCGTCAAAATCAAAACGCCCAGCCCGAAGCTCAGGCAAGACCGGCGCTGGAGGCGTATCTTCAAGCCAATGCTCTGCGTACTTTCATGGAAGGAAGCCGCATCGATATCGCATTGAATCGTGTTGAAACGGGAGAAACATTCCAGGCCTTGCAAGCCGCTTTGCAAAAACCGGAAGCACAACGCAGTCAGGCCGAGCGTGAGCTTGTTACTCAGTATGCCCCTCTCAATCTTAATATGGAAAGAAGAGCCGCATCCATTGAAGCGATGCGCCAGGCTTTTGTCAGAAATCTGGGACAAGAACCGGAGAAAGTTCTGGAAGCGTATAAAGACCAGTTGCTTATCGGTGTTCGAACCAATGCCAGGCGTGATGTGACGGCAGCCATCAGAGACAGTGCCGGAACAGTGCTCAACTACATGTCCGATGCCACTTCGATGCTCAATGCAA
This sequence comes from uncultured Candidatus Obscuribacterales bacterium, assembly GCA_964514345.1. Classification (GTDB taxonomy): domain Bacteria; phylum Cyanobacteriota; class Vampirovibrionia; order Obscuribacterales; family Obscuribacteraceae; genus Aved-18. Next base: position 3,442 of record CAZEQP010000376.1, on the reverse strand, counting down.
TCAAGTATATGTCTGCTGCGGATCAAGAACGTTTGCGGCGCGAGCCCAATTTCGGGCAGGGGCTGATTGCCTTGATGAACGAACATCTGCCTTCAGGCTCGGAGGCTGTCATTCAAGTGGCAAGAGCACTCCTGGATCAAATCAAAGCCGGACAGAATCCCTTTGCCAATCAATACAGACCGGAGCCCAACAGCAGTGAATTGAAACCGCAGCCAAGCCCGCTCACCATCGCCATTGATCTGGTGGAAAGGAATCTTGCAGGTACTCTCAACAATAGAGCCGTCAGCGAAATAATTCAGAAACATTTAGTCGACGACCGTCAGGGGCGGTTGAGAGAACAGCTTCAAAACGACACTGTGTTGAGAGAAACAGTAAGACGGATACTGGGTAATGACACCGCTTTTGATACTTATGTAAAACCGCTTATAGAGCGCGGCACTCTTCCTGTTGAAACATTGCGTGTGCTGCACGACATGACCGTGGGCAGCGGAGATGCCGCCAATCAAGCGGCTTTTTTCAAGCAGGCTGTTCTTGGTGCTACTGCAACCGGTCTGGCTTATTTCAAGAATCCGGAAAATGCCCAGCAACGAACTGCATTGTTGAATGCACTCAATCCTCAAGTAAGATCCATCGCCGAAGCGATTATCAACCAGGGCTCGGTGAAACCGGAAGATCGGGTGCGTGCTTTCATTCTTGAAAGTGGTGGCACCAAAGACGAGCTTAGAGAACTGCTGTCCGGAATGTCGCCGCAAGAGCGCATGGAAATGCTGCAGAGTTACACGATCAAATATGGCGGGCAGTTGAGAGCCGACTTATTGGATAAATTGCCCCATGCAGAACGTGATGATTGGATAAGGCTGACCCAACCGAACTGGAATACTGAAACGGCGTATTTGAATACTCTGGGGCGGACATTGTCCACTAACACCGGAGTTGGTGGCTGGTTCGGCCGCCGCTTCAACACAATGCACCTGCAAGAGCTGGATAATTTTGAAGCGCAAAGGCTGAGGCATCAGGGCGAAATTCCTCCTGAAGTGCAAAGAGGAATCGACGAAGCTGTGGAAAAAGCTTTGAAAGCCTGGCATGAATCAAAGAACGCAACTCAAGAAGGACTGGTGATGGCGGCCTCGATGGCTTTGACCATGGCAATTCCTGTTCTGGCACCATTTGTCGCCGGAGCCAGAGGCGCTCAAGCAGTGGCTGCTGCATACAACAGCTGGAGAATTGTTCCATACACATTTATAGGCATGGGTACTGCTTCTACTGTTGCCACTCAGATGATGATGGCGAATGATTCGGCTTTTACTCGCCTTGTTCAATCGGACGGAAACGACATCGCTTCCTGGAAAGAGCTCGCCGGAGAATGGGTCAGATGGTCTATTCTTTCTGCCGTAAATGTCATGGGCGGTGAACACTTGCGCCTCGGTTTCAACAGTACCTTGAAACTTTTCGGGCGCGACCAAATGACCGGTATCAATGCTGCTACCGCCCGAGTCGTGCTGGCTAATCCTGCTTTTCGTGAAGCGATGGAAAATGCGGCAAATATTGCTCAAGGTGCCAGAGCCACAAGATTAGCCGGAAACGCCCACACCGCTCTTGAAGGTCAGATGCGTCATGTCTGGGCTAGTGCCGTAGCCAACGGACACAAAAGTATTGAAGATTCAATTCGTGTCGGTTTGATGAGAATTAACAGCCATCATCTGGCCAGAGGGCTGAGTGATGATGCCATCAATCAAATGGGATCGCAGCTGAACCGCGAGATTCTGGCAGAACTTACTCATCGTGGAGCCGAGCAGGGAGCAAGATTCTGGGTCGAAATGGGCAGGCGTCATTTGACCTCAATGGGATACATGACCGGCACAGGACTTTTCGGCAACGTAGCATCCGAAGTCGCAAATATGTATATTGTCGATGGACGAATTGACAGAGACAGATTGACTCAAGCCGCAGTAATGGGCGCCGGGATGGGCTTTGGATTTGGTCTTGCGTTTAAAGGTATCGGTCTGACTTTCATTGTAGGCAATCGGGCGCGCCGCCATTTGAGAGGGGAGCAAAATCCGGCTGTGGCAAATCAAATTGCTCTTCAGTCTCATGATGCCAATCATCTGGTTGCTTTGAATGCTGCCAGTCTGGAAGACTCAAAGCAAAAACTGGCTCAACAATTGTTGGTTGAAACAAGAAATGTTGCTCGTACCGAAGACGCAGAATCATATAATGCCATCGTCAACAAAGGCGTGTCAGCAGCTTTTCATGCTGAATTAAACAATCTGGCAAATAATTTTTTGCAAGAGAATGATGTCAGGCATATTTTCAAGGAACACCTGGCCGAAGTAAGAACTGAAATTGCCGCAGAAACTGTGCAGGCTAATTCGCAAGTATTGAATGCATATCTGAATAAAAACAATTGGCAAATTGAACTGGTTCCCAATTTGCGTTCTGTGTCCAACAAGTTTGGATCAAGTGCCGGAATCACCAATGCGCTGACTAATGATTTTGAACGTCCCGGCGTGTTTTTAGCCAGTGCCATCGACCCGCAAACACTTCGACGCACACTTTATATTCCTGAAGTTGTGCTGAACGAAGATGGAACGCACACTGCCAATAATGTCAGTCGAGCATTGGAAACAGTATTCAGGTCATTTGTCATTGCTGAAAGTCTGAAGACTGAGCGAGCTTCTCAGGCTCTTGCCCAGCATCGGGGAGAAACAGAAACAAGATCGCAAGAAGACAGAGAGCGCGAAAATGATCAAACTCGACTGGCGCGTCTGGCGGAAGCGCAATCACTCAATCGTGCTTTGACTCTGGCTGCAATCTCTCACAACGGGCCATCGACTGTTTCAGTTTCGGGGGTACTTCCTTCTCAGCTAATCCAATCAGGTTTTGCCCCGGGACAAATGGTGGCTTTAAACACAGGCAGAAATAATGTAAGAGAAAGGGCTGTAATTCAGGGGGCGTTAACACCAGGCAGAGATGCGCCTGGACGCCTCATAGTCCAACGACAAGATATTCAAGCTCCGGAACATGGGATTCAGGTCAGCACGGATAGACTGACTCACATACCAAGAATGGCTTTGAATAACGGTGAACAACTTTATCTAATCGGCGGACGCTTTTTCCAATTGCAGGATGGTGCCAATACGTCTGTGTCCATGTTGCGGCCACGTCCTGATATTCGAATAATCCAGCCGGAGCGGGTAGCAGAAATATACAGAACTCCAGATCAGGTTAGCGCTGTCAATGTCAATCAACAGGTGTCGGTTGCACCGCGGACTGCTCAGGTTTATCCGGATTTTCATCGAGACAACATTTCTCCAAATCAGTTGGTCAGATCCGATACCAATTATCAAGCTCATGCTGAGCAGTCTCTTTCGCAGGCCAGACAAGAACAGCTGAGAGTAAATCTGCCGGATCGCAACCAGGTGGTGATCAATCTGGTCGGTCT
>CAZEQP010000375.1:0-4367 GCA_964514345.1 uncultured Candidatus Obscuribacterales bacterium | reverse complement strand
GTCGCGGTGGAAATACAGGTGTTCGATATGTGCGTCCACCGTAAGAGAAGATAATTCAGACGCTTTGGCGAGCTGGCTGTTCAGCGATTCTTCCAGATCCGCTCCCAACTTGTTCAGCTGCGCCAGTGAATTAGCCACTATTTTGTCCAGGTCGACACTGGCTTTTTCTACCGCTTCTTGCCACAGATTCAAGGCAGAATCCATGCTTGTGGGCTCTTCTTGGCTTTGCATGATAGCTCCTGTTATATCCCTTTCTCCTATCTACCCACTGACTTACCAGGCAATCGCCAACCAATGTCGTGGCTGATAAAGTAGTTAAGAATTAAGGATATTTCATCTTGATAACCCTGCGGTTATCAGGATGAGAGCGCTTTATATTCAATCTATTTATGTGTTTCGGCTGTCACAAGCGGTTCAAACTGGAATTTTTTTCTCTCGTCTATTTTTACCTGACCCCAGGCAGTGTCGGGTTCATGGTCAAAAACAACCAGCCAGTTTTCTCTGGCGGCAAGGTTAAGAAAGTGGGATTTGACGTCGCAGGACTCAAGGGGAAAGTGGTCGTAGCCCATTACCCAGGGTGGTTGCACATGAGATTTAGTGGGCAAAATGTCGGCGAAATAAACGCCTTTATTTCCTTTGGATTCAAAATAAACAACTTGATGATGCTTGGTGTGCCCGCCTGTCACTTTGACAAAGACGCCGGGAAGCACTTCATGATCACCGTCCACAAGCTCAAGCACTCCTAATTCAGCTAAAGCTATGAAGTCCTCACGTCTGTAACTGGCTCTGGCTCTAGTATTTGTGGATTGAGCGAATTCCCATTCACCTTTTTGCACATAATATTTTGCATTGGGGAAAGTAGGCTTGAACTCTCCGTTTTCATAAAGCAAAGCACCGCCTGCATGGTCGAAATGCAAGTGTGAAATAATCACCGCGTCTATCTCTTCATTCTGTAGTCCGGCTTGCTGGACCATTTTTTTTGATTCGACCAGAGTCTCAACGCAGAATCGTTCTCTTTCTTCTTTAGTCCAGCGTTCACCCATGCCTGTTTCCACCAGGACATTGCCTGCAGGAGTTTTGATCACAAGCAGATTGCAAGTTAGTTGTATACGGTTGGATTCGTCTGCGCTTGCCACTTTCGACCACATTGTTTTAGGCACCACGCCATACATGGCACCGGCATCAAGACGGAACTTACTTTCGCGCACCAGTGTTAATTCAAAATCTCCGAATTTCACAATCAGGCTCCCCTTCAGGTGTTTTTGTTCGGACTGTAACCCACTACTGCATGTCTCAATAAAGTTTTGCACTTCTGGTCTTGTTTTTCATCGACAATTGAAAAGCAATTTTCATCAAACCAGCGTAAGATGCCTTTGTGCTCTTTGCCGTCAAGAGTCCAGAAGCTCAAAGGTTCTTTTTCTTTGATATAACGTTCCAACTCGGCCGTGGAAGGCAGTTTGCCTGAATGTGCCATGATTTTTCCTAGTCTGAAGCGTCTGCCGTGATATTTATTAAGTTGCCTTTTTCCAGACCGCTTGCGTCGGGATCTATTGTTTTTTTAGTGTTAACAACATAACGGCGTCCTTTCCAGTTCACTTCTTCACCGAAAAGAACCAGATATGCCGAATGCAGATAGAGGAATGTAAGTGTCATTGTGCCGAAAGGAATAAGGAAAAAATGTCTCCAGTCGATTCCTTTGTGGTGTTCAGAACATTGTCTGAACCAGAGAAAAAGGGTGATGTATTGCACCGCCACAAGCGCGGTCAGTCTGATTAAATTAGTATTCACCTCGCCTTGAGTCCATTCAGCCAGCACCCAGGCAAGTTCGAAGTATGGGAAAACCACGACTGTATTGAGCAAAAACAAAATGAAAAGCAGATTTGAAATTTTGCTGTCGATAAGAGAATAAAGATTTTTGGTCCAGCCGAGCCACATCGATTTTAAATCCAGATACATGCGGACACTGTAAAGGCTCTTGCCGTCAGCCACACCTATCTTGAAACCTTTCTCTTTAAAGACTCTGGCGATGGCATGGTCTTCCACAATTTCATCACGCACGGCTTCGTGTCCGCCGATGGCCTCATACGAACTACGTTTGGTGATGATGTATTGACCATAAGCGTAAGCTCTTTGCGCCTCAGGATCATTGACTGTGTGGAAGGGGTCGCCCAGAAGAAATCCGCTCAGCAAAACCGGCATTACAAGCCGTTCTGGAAAGCTTCCTAATTCCTGCACCGGTATGAAGGACAAAATGTCCAGATCATTTTTTATGGCGTGAGACACTGCGTCTTTGAGTGAATTCGGGTGGTGATAAGTATCGGCGTCGGTAAAAATGTAATACTGATTTTCTTTTCTGGATACTTTTGAAACCGCATGCAATATGGCGTTGCATTTGCCGATCCAGCCGGGAGGTGCGTCAGCGCCCTGCACAAGTTTTATTTTGTCGTATTTTTGAGCATACTGACCGATTATTTCTCCTGTTCTGTCTGTAGAGCGATCGTTCACCACCACGACTTCGTAGTGGGGATAATCCTGCTTGGTGAGCGACTCAAGCAAGCGGCCGATTTTGCTTTCTTCATTTCTGGCAGGAATCACTACTGAAATGAAAGGAAGTTCGCTGTCTTTCATTTTTGATGATTCGACCGTTTTGAGCAGGTTGTAAAAAGCCGTAGTCAGGCCGAACATTCCCAAAATCAAAATGGTGACTGCCAAGTAGAGGCTGAGCGAAATCATAATTAGTAGGTGTAGAATCCTCTTCCAGTCTTCTTACCGAGATGTCCGGCTGCCACCAGCTGTCTCAAAATGGGGCAGGGACGGTATTTAGGATCACCGAAACCTTCAAGCATGGTCTCCATGATATGAAGTACGATGTCCAGTCCGACAAAATCTGCCAGAGCCAGAGGACCCATAGGATGGTTGTAACCGAGCGTCATTCCCTGGTCGATTTCCTCAGGTGTGGAAAGTCCTTCCATCAGTGCAAATGCCGCTTCGTTAATGAGCACCATTCCCAGACGGGTAGTGATGAATCCAGGAAAATCTTTGGATGCAATCACTGTTTTGCCCATCTCCTCGGCGAAGGCGCGCACCTTTGCAGTGGTTTCAGGAGTGGTGTCAACTCCGGGAATTATTTCCACCAGTTTCATGATGTGAGCCGGTGAAAAGAAGTGCATGCCCATAAATTGTTTTGATCTTTTTGTGGAGGCAGCTATGGCTGTAATGGGCAGTGAAGATGTGTTTGAAGCAAAAATAGTTTTGTCATTACAAATAGAATCGAGTTTGGAAAAAAGTTCTTTTTTGATATTGAGGTCTTCAGCCACAGCCTCGATCACCAGATCGCAGTTTTTAGCGTCTTCCAGTTTGTTCGAACGTTTTATTCTGCTTTTGACGTCGGTCAGTTGCTCGGCTGTCAGCATTCCTTTTTCCACTGATTTGCCGCCCATTTTTTCAATTTCAGATTGGGCAAGATTTAAGGAAGCTTCGGATATGTCATAGATATGCACATTGGCGTTGGTGCGCGAGGCGATCAAATAGGCTATGCATCTGCCCATAAACCCGCTGCCAGCCATAAACACATCGGAAAAAACAGCTTTTTTGAACACTTGACTTTCTTCTCTCGTTTTCACAGTTTCAGGCACTTGCTAAGCTTCCTTCACTTCTTCATATGCAGTAGTAACCCAGACAGACAGTGTCTAGCCTTGCGTAATGCTATCACCCTTGACAGGTGAAATTTATAAGAATTGTCATGCTTAGTACATTAGCTCCCGTTCTAGGGTAAGCTTTTTCACCTAATAAATACTCAATAAACAGGATATCCCGTGAGCAATAAGTTGAAAAAAATCCTTGTAGCCAATAGAGGCGAAATAGCAGTGCGCATAATTCATGCCTGCCGCGAATTAGATATTAGCCCCGTTGCTATTTTTTCCGAGCCGGACCAGTATTCAAGACATGTGCAGCTGGCCGATGAGAAGTGGAAACTGGACGGGCAACCAGGTCAAGCCGGTAAGACTTATCTTGACATTGCTCAAATTGTTGAAATTGCAAAAAAATGTGGCGCCGACGCCATTCATCCCGGTTACGGCTTTCTTTCGGAGAATCCAGGCTTTGCTAAGGCTTGCGCCGAGGCTGGAATTATTTTCATCGGTCCCAGTTCTGAAGTGATTCATCTTATGGGGTCCAAAGTGGAATCAAGACGGGCTATGGAAAAGGCTAAAGTGCCTGTCGTTCCAGGCACTACAGATCCGGTCAGTGATCCTGACGCGGTGAAAGAACTTGGTATCAAATTCGGTTACCCCCTGGCTATTAAAGCCAGCGCCGGTGGTGGTGGAAGAGGTCTGAATACAGGAAACTGCTGCCTAGCTTGAAGATTC
>CAZEQP010000374.1:0-4379 GCA_964514345.1 uncultured Candidatus Obscuribacterales bacterium | reverse complement strand
CCAGGCTTAATTACGGCGATACTTTTTTTGCAAATCAGCACGCTTTTACCATGGCCAACGTGGATGAATTTGATTATTACAAGGTCTTTTCCCCTCGAATAAATTTAAACGACAACCCCAGCATGGAAATATTTCCGCTTTTAAGCAGAGTCGAACTAACAGATCAGCCACTATTATCTGTTGAAGCGGAAGCCTATGTGGTGCCGTTGAAGGAATCGGAAAATCTGCTGGGAGTAATATCCGAAGATATTCTTATTCATGCGGAATTACGTCTTCTTGCCGGTGAAGTGGTGGTACCTGTCACGGTACCATGCGAAGACGGAGAGGAAAGAATTATTCTTTTTACTATCGATAGTGGAGTGTTCCCCGCAAATATTCTGGTATCAACGATTATCCGGCGCGCGAAAGAAGAGAACATAAAAAGCATCGCCATGCCGATTTTATCTTCAGAGGACACTTTTTCAAATATTCATGAAACAGTAGTCAGTCATATTGAAGGTATCAGATCAGCCAACACTGCTCTGGATGTGGTTTACACTTTAGGAAGCAAATATAAACAGCTAGGCGATCTGGTCAGGAGTGAAGTAGCTCTGCAAAATGGCAATCTGGCGTATTCTAAGGCAAGGGCTCAGTTTCTCAAACTTCTGGAAAAATTACAATTTGAAATTTCAATTATTTCAAGCGATATTTTCATTCCACTTGATAGTTCAAATTCACTCATCAATACGATGAAGAATATAAAGCAATCTATTGAAAAGTTCGATTTTTCAATAGTTGAGCCTCTAACAGTGGCGGAAGATTTAAACGACATCATGAATCTACTTGGATTGGCAGACCGCTTTGTATTCTTGCAGCAAACCAGCGCCAAAGGTAACTTGTTGTTTCTTTTGAAAGACAAAATTACGCAAGGCTATTGGAAAGACGCAGCTGTTATTGAAATTGGCGAACAATTTGATGCCTGGAGCAAAAACACTCAAGATGACAGTTCATTCATTGAAGAACTCACCGAAACAATTCGTCAAAAGAAGAATAAAGGGCCTGACGTTTATATTTCTGGGGTCCTAAATATAATCAAAAATCTTAAAAAGGCAGGAGAGCGTGCTGAGACTATTGAAGTACTTCTCAATAAAACCTTTAGGAAAGAAGGCCTTCGTCATTTATTGCTAATATTAGTTGAAAAAGATCGAATAAAAATCAGAAAAAGAGAGTACTGCTCCAATCCTCCTCTCACTATTTTTGCTGTTGATACCGGACTGAAAACCGAAATTGACGAGATGCCAGCTGAACCTGACACAAACATTTCGCAAAAAGATCATCAAATAGCATCCGGTGAAGGTCTTGAAGCCGTGAAGCAAATGAGAGATTTTCTGGGTGCAGAACAAGCACGAAAATTGGAGGAGAGAATATCGGTTGAATACGAAGGGAAAAGAATTGACGGAACCGTTATTTTACGCCTGAACGTAAATGACATCGCAATAGTGAAACTCGATGAGCCTAAAAGCAATTTAGACACAATCGAAATACCGAGCTGGAAAAATTACAGCGATCTGCCGATTTTTCATTATGGTGGACGATCTTACCGATACAAAATAAACGGAACTGTTTATACAGCAATAAAAGGAAAAATTGAAGTAGCAGCAGATCTGCAAGCACTTAGAGAAAGTGCCTCCGGACAGTCAACTTAAAGTCTGTACAGGATCAATTTAAAATACAAATCCAAGTCCAGGCGGGAAATGCCATTGACCATTTCAGGCACGCCTTCATCCTCACAGTCGGATATTTCTTCCTGATGAGTGAGGAGAAACATGATGTAAGATTTTTCTTTCATGGGAGTTTCAGGATCATCCAGCGCTGCGTAAAGTTCGGATGTTTCTATAAAGCCGTTCCCATTGGTGTCGAGCTTGTCAAATGCTTCGTAAGCATACTGCCTGATTTGCTCTATGTTCTGGGTGTGCAATGAAACACTGGAATCAACCGATTCTTCCTTTTGCTTGAACCACAAATTGACAAATTCGTCGTCGTCTTCGGTTTCTTCAGGATTTGCCATACCACACTCCATAGTCTGCTTCCAATATTTTACCCGCATTATTCATTTAGTTCATCAAGAATTAAGGAAAAAATACCGGCTCCCGCGCCTGGTTTCAACTGGAAACTTTCGATACCATTTACAGTACCATATCAGCGGGTTGCGCCACTATATTTGATATTATACTTAGTATCGTTCTTGCGCCAGCGTCGTGAAATTTGCACCATATTTAGTACTATTTCCGGACCGATCGGCTCTTTTCTTGAGTTTACCTGCTGTCCAGTGCAACTGCCGCATCCGGAAAAATGTATTCCAGCCAACACGTAAATATACGCAACTCGGTTTGACATTAAAAGCGGTTAAGCCTAGCCTAAGAGATCCAGATTGTCAAGGGGTATTCTTTCCCGAAATATTAGCCCCTTTACTATCGCCGCAGCGAGTCCGCAGTTCCACATCATCGCCCGGAAATCCCTTTTTAGAATAGATCAGTTGCTTTATATATATTAAGTGGGAATAATTATTTAAGATTTAGTAGGTTTTTATAAACTTTGACATCTTCAACTACTAACGACGCCCCAGACGAGAATGTGCAACGTGCACTGGATACTCCTGATCCGGTCGCGGGACAGGCAACCGAAAGACTCCTCCAGACCGTTCAAGAAACTCGTCAGCCAACACCCACAACCGAAAGGCCGTTAAGCGAGCGTGTCAACGAAGTCATCAATCAGGCTACCAGAAACACTGATGCCAACAATCAGTCCGGTTTGACCCAGGATCAAAGAATTTCTCTGGAAGTGCAAAGATTATTGCGGCAAGAATTGGCAAAAACTCCTGCCGCACAAAGAGCACAGTTGATTCGCAATATCGCTCAAATGCAGGGTCTTCCTGGGGGCTGGCGGGTCAATGTCACCGGAGAAGGAGCCAGCGCCGTTCTCAGTATTGGTAAAGGACAGGATGCCTCATTTAGAGAAATGAACAGAGTTCAGGTTAAAGACGTGCCTGAGCAGACAACTGGTACTCCCGGCGAAACTCTAGCACAGAGCGCAGTCAGACTGGCAGAGCGACTGCGGGGTTTCAGCGGAAACGATACATTTACGAGAGCCTATCTGCAAGCCATAAATGCCTTTGCAGGAAATATGACACCTACCGATAGAGCGACTTTTGTTTCCAACTTTAATGGCAGATTAACCGAGGACAACCCTCCGACCAATATGAGTCTCATCCTGCGACCGGGCAACGCTGGCCTTATATTACGCACTTCCTCAGGCGATATCTCTACAAATTTCAGAGGGGACAGCGCCACTCTGGCCAGAATAGTACGTGAAAATCAAGCGACGCCGGCTGCTTTCAGAGCCCTTCTTGGAACTGAAGGCGTATCCCCTTCCGCTATAGCTGATAGATTCTCGGACTTGGTCAGGGCTGAAGCCGTTCGCTCAAGACTGTCCGGTAGCGAATTGGCTGCAAGACTAGATCAGTCCATAAACGGGTCAGGATACAGAGTTGTATTAGATGCGCAAGGAAATATTGTATTAGGCAAACCTGGCGATACGCGTCTGCCCATCATTAGCAGAGTGAACACGACTAATGATTCGACTCCGCCTGGACGGATGGCGGCAAGATTGAGCGAATCACTACTTGCAAGAGATAGACCTCAGCAAATACAGGCACTGCGACGAGCCCTCACCTGGTTTGACGGCAGGTCTCCTGGAGAGCAACAGTCTTTTTTAACCACTCTTAGGACCGGGCTCGACCGCAATCCGGAATTGGCCGCAGCTCGGCCTCCAAACCAGCCATTGCAGCTGGATACAACTTCAGCACAAGCTTTCAGGGCCAGCCTGCAACGTATTGCTGGATCCGACATTCTTGATGTTCCAATCCCTCAAGCAGAACAAATTCCCGATAATCTTCGCCAGGAAGTGGCCGGTCTGAGGGGGCTGTTTAATCAAATAGAACAACTTTTAACAGCCAGATTAACACCAAACCCTGGTACCACTGAGGCTCAAAGACGAGATGGTGCTGAAAGAGCGGTTAATGAAGCATTAGCCAGCAACAGAATTCCGATGTTTCTTAAATATGATGCCGCCACTCAGCAATTTATTCTTCGTGCTGGGCCAAATCCTACAGATAGAGTTGTCACTCGATTCCAGGAAGCACATTTAACTGCCTCAACAGAGCCTGCCAGACAACTAGAAAGTGCCGCCGCCAGATTGGCAAGACCCATGATAAGCATGAACGCCGAACAGCGCAACGCCTATTTTGCCACTATTGTGCAGGATCTTGCCAGACTTCCAAATGCAGAATTACGCACGGCAATGATTGAAGCAATTAACCGTCAGTTTGCTGATCCTAAGAA
>CAZEQP010000373.1:0-4393 GCA_964514345.1 uncultured Candidatus Obscuribacterales bacterium | reverse complement strand
TATTGTGACAACCAAAAGAATAATTCGCCACAATCCGGACAAATAAACAACCAGATCAGGCAGCATTATGGCAAAAGCACATGCCACAATTAAGCCTGCAGCAAGAATTTTAAGCGTCTTCATCCTCATATGTTTCTCTGGGGTTGAGCTTGTGCTCGAAACGGATGACAATCATCGGAGCAATAGCTCTTGTAGCCACAAACCAGGATATGACCAAAATAACCGGGAAAACAAAAAGCCTTATGAAAGACGGAATGAATGAATAAAAGAAATTCAAAAGAACCACGACACAACCAATAGTGATTACTTGAGACAGCCTTAGAATCAGCTGTTCCTGAGACTCGCGCGTGCGTCTGTTGAAATCGCGCTGCAACAGCTGCACATAGTTTTCCCAGAGATCCGAAAGACCTTTTTTGCCCTGAGCCCACATTTCTTTATTGGAACGGGGGGACTTAGAACTGCGCGCGGGAAGATCGGCTTTTTCCTCGCCTGGCTCCTCCGCTTCAGCATCAGATATGCTACCACGGCGTCTGGGCGGCAGCGGTTTTCCCGGATTCTTTTTGCGTTTTTTGCCTCGCGGACCTGCAGGGCTCATATTGCTTCGACCTCTGGTAAGCGCAATTCCATCTTACCCCTTATTTTTCCTTGCGACTCTTTTTAAGCTTGGATAAATTTGTCTCTACTTCCTTACGCAGAGGGTTTTCCTCGTCTGAAGCCTCTAGAAAACATAGAGCGTAATCTATTGCTTTATCAGTTTCATTCTTCGTCCTATAAAATAGATTAAACAGTCCATAATAAGCCTCAGGATACTGCGGGTCGGCAATCAGCGCCTGTTTATAGTGGTCTACAGCCAGCTCCGGAATTTTTTGCACCGCGGCGTCTCCCAATTTGGTCTGCCGGACTGCCTCATTTCTTTGAGAAACGATTTTGCTTATGCCTTGCTCGGCCCTGGGTGCGACCTCACTTATTTCACGAGCATAAGTGAAAGCTTGTTCCGCCGACTTCAAATCACCGTCGTTAAAAGCCTGTTCGCCCAGTGTCAGCAATTCATACGGCTCTTCTTTGTGGGTATTAATCACTTGAGAAAAAATTTGTCTGGCTTCACGAAAACGATTCTGAGTAAGGGCTTTTTCAGCCTCAGACAGTTGAATTTTCTCTTTTAGATTCTTGGCGCCCTTCACCAGCTCGCCTTTGACCGATTGTTCAGTCATTATGGTTTGCAGTTGTTCCATCAAATTCTGCCAGCCTTGAGGATACTGTCCTTCTTTGCGGGCGGTGCGGAAATAAACACGCGAAAGACCAAGCAGCGCCGAGGGATCGTCTTGCTTAACAGCCAGAATGGTTCGATACTCTTGTTCTGCTACATCCAATTTGTCCTGCCGCAAGGCAAGCTCAGCCAGACGACTGCGCAAATTCAAGTCGTTAGGCAATATCTCAAGAGCGTTGTGCATTTCTGAAATGGCAAGCTCGCCGTCACCACGCATGGCATAATACTCGGCCAGTCTTTTATACGGCTCGGCGTTTCTAGCATCAAGCCTGTTCGATTCTTTCCAGCTGCCCAAAGCCGAAGGACCGTCTCCCTGCTTGCGATAAATATCACCCTGGACGTTATACCATTCTGAACCTCTCTGGTCTTTCGGTATAGCTTGAAGCTCTACGAAAGCGTCTTCATGCTTGCCTTTGTTTGTAAGCAAAAATGCCTTTTGCAAGCGAGCAGACCAGTTTTTCGGATTCATTTCAAGTGCTTGATCTACAAGCTCGCTTGCTTCCCTATTCTTGGGATCCGTCTTTAATAAAGCCTCGGCAAGTAGCGCCAGATTCTGTGGGTTGAGCGCAAGCTCCGCAGCACGTCTCAATGGACCGATGGCTCCTTCAGGGTCGTCTTGCAACAAACGCACCGCCCCCAGTGTCTGCTGGGCAATGGCAATTTCGGAATTGGATTTTATTGCTCGTTTTGAAAGAGTTTCTGCCGCCTCCAGATACAAATCACGCTTAGCCGGAGATGCAACCGTTTTGGAATGGATGTAGGAAACATATCCGGCTGCCGCCATCATATTAGGATTGTCCGAAAAATCTTCTCGCCCTTTTCTCAATATTTGTTCCGCTTCAATTACTTTATTGGCGTTGTTCTGTCGGGCAAGAGCCACAGCCAGACCCGCATGCGCATCTCCTGTTTCGTCCGAATCCAGTAAAGCTCGATAAGCTTTTTCAGCGTCAAAATATTTGTGATTGAGCAAATACTCGTCGGCTTCAGCCAGACTTTGACTGGGCTTGGCACCGCTTTTCTTTTTCTTGGGCGCCGGCTCGGATTCTGGTTCAGCTGCGGTTTCTTCTTGTTTTTCTTCTTTTACTTCCGCTTTATCTTCGGCAGGCTTTTCGCTTTTGTCTGCAGCAGTTTCTTCTTTTACTTCCGATTTCTTTTCTTCGCCTCCAGCTGCCTCAGCCGGTTTTTCTTCAGTCTTGGCTGTTTCTTCTTTATCAGGCTCAGACTTGGGCAGGTCTTCTTTGGGTTCTTGCGCCGTTTCTTCTTTTTGTTTTTTCTTTTTGCTTGAATGAGAGGTCGATTTCTTTTTCTTTTTGGAACCTGTGTCTTCCTCTTCGACTACAGTGCCGGGCTCAGCCAGCGGTGTCACCACAGGCTTATCCTCATCGGCAGCAAAAGCAGGCACCACAGGAAGTGCGGTAGACAATAGAACGGCGGACGCCAATAACCAGTTAAAACCGGCTCCAGTTCTGGCTAGTTTTTCCATACGCTTGCTCAGATTATTTGGTCCTCTCTAATTCTAATTGTCACTAATCTTTTTTGCCGGATCCGCTCCCGTCTTTTTTTTTGGAATCTTATTTGGATCCAGTTTCAGCTCAAGCGGCTTGGCCATTTGACCTTCTTCTTTTTTGGGAGGTGGATCTGCTGCTTTTTGAGTTGCCGGTTGAGCAGGAGTAGGAGTATTTACACCTTCAAGACCATCAGCAATTTTTCTTTCTTTATCCGCTTCTTCCTTTTCATTCAGTTTGGTAAGAATTTCAGAATATAATCTGTGTCCTTCTGCATAATTAGGTGCTTTCCTGGTTATATCTTTGGCAACATTTCGAGCTTCAACCAGTTTTCCCTTAGCCATCAAATCTCTTGCTTGCTCCATTTCTGGTTGCACACGCAATTGTTCAACTTGAGTGACCAGCTTGCCTACTCCCGGCTCCTTGAGACCATCGGCGGTGCGGTAGGCTACCAGTGCCGCTTCTTTGTCGCCGCTCTTGTAATAAAGGTTAGCGAGTATGAGCCACATATGCCCGTCTTCCGGGTTCTTGTCTATATACTCATTTCCTTTTTTCAAGCCATTATCAAAATCGTTTTTGGCTAAATAGCCTTCAAGCTCATCGTATAAAGCTTTGTTTTTAGGCTCTTTCGGTTTGTCCGGAACTTTAGCTTTTTTGGGTGTTTCACCTTCATTGCCGTCTTTGGCATCAGCTACTTTCTCTTCGTCTGAGCCTTCTTCTTCGGCGCCTTCTTCTTTATCCGATTTCTTAGGTTTCTTCTTGTCTTTCTTCGTTGTGTCGGCAGAATTTACCGCAATTTGAGTGTTCTTGTCGTCATCCAGAATGTATGGATTAATTGACTTGGCTTTTTTAAATGCCATGTTTGCAGTTTCATCGTCACCGAGGGCTTTTTTACCGTAACCGTAAATGGCAAGAAGTTCGGGATCGTCAGGAGACTGATCAAGTTCTTTCTGCACTTTCATAATGGTGTCTTGCACCAGAGCCGGTGTGGCTATAGGAGAACGCACCACGACCATATGATAAACGCGGCGCGCTCTGTGCAGAGCTGGACTTTTCGGGCTCAATTGCCAGCAAGTGGCATATTCCATTTTAGAACGTTGCAAGTCTCCGCCCAAAAGATAAGCACCGGCAAGCATCATATGATTATCAAAGCTGCTCTTAACTGCAACGGCTTCTTTTGCGGCTTCAATCAGCCCTCTGACTGCGTCCGAGTTGTCTTTGTTTACTGTCACAGCCCGGCGATAACATGTGCCTACATTATATAGGCGCTTGAGATAAATTTTGCCTCGCCCGTCCTTTTTGGCTTTCAGTGTCACTTCCCAGAGGATTTCACCCATAAGCTGGTGGCATGTGGAAAGTTCTTTCTTTTCTTCAGGAAGTTTCCAGTCTTTATTTATAGCTGTGCGCAATTGCTCGTATGCTTCAACCGATTTTCCTTGCTTATACAGAGCACGAGCCAGTCTGTAATTGCTCATGCCGTTGTCGCGCATACGCACACATTTGCGAAATTCAACAATGGCTACAACAAAGTTGCCTGAGATGTCGGCGTCATCAGCCATCGCTTCACGCACTTTGTATTCGGTGGGATTTTTTCCCATCGCTTTTATGGCGTTGTCCAGGT
>CAZEQP010000372.1:0-4405 GCA_964514345.1 uncultured Candidatus Obscuribacterales bacterium | reverse complement strand
CATCTGGATGAAGCTATGCACGAATTGGTTTTTGTCGGCGGACTTATGACCAAAAAACTTCTGGGCTTCACTCTTTCAGATCCGGTGGAAAGTTTGAAATCATGAAACGCAAAAAGCCTGATTTCGAGCTGCGCCCAGTCAAACATTTGCCTGAAATTAGATTGCTCCTATTGAGCGCCCCGGTATGGCTCATTCCTAACATCATACCTGTTCTGGGATTCTTCGCACTCCCGCTCTTGGGAGTATTTTTTCTCCCCTGGGTTGCGGTTATAAAACTCTATACACAAGCACTAATTTTAACCATTCCATCAGCCGTGCTCTTTTTTTTGCTCACCGATTCATACAGGATCTGCGACAGGAAAATACTGCGGGGTAGACTTAAAAAACCCATAGACATTGACTTAATAGAAGAAATCGGCGCCATTGAAGCTAATAAATACAATGATTTCAAAAAAGAAATTTTCATTGCCACCAAAGACCGCAAATGCAGTTATTTGCCGGTGGAAGACTTCAAAGAAGACGATTTGCGTCTTTTTCTGGCCAAACTGAAAACGCTCAAACCCGACTGTAAAATCACTTATTCGGATGTTATTCCGCTTGAAGCCAGAGGGCTTTTGCGCTTTCTGATAAACTCCCAGGACGAAGAAGTGGTGAGTATCAATTTGACTCATACTCAGTTTGAAGAAGCTGTATTGAAACTGGTGCGATCCAACGAAAAGTTTTTCTGGATCATGTATCTGGTGAGCTGGGCAGCGATCCTTTTTATGGTGTTTTTAAACACTACATTGTTCGGGGACATCACACCGCAAACAATGCAGAACATGCTGACACCGGATGCTGCAAGCGCCAACAATCCATATATACTGATGCTGAAGACATCACTTGTAATTTTGTACGAGCAATTGCTGCCCATCATGACTATTTTGTGCTATGGCTTGATAGTGACATTTGGACTGGCAGTGCCTGCCATCAGACTCTTTTCTGCCGAGCACTTGCATATCACTTCAAAAAGTATCGGTCTTGGAATGATGTATTTCCCCTGGGAAGAAGTGGAAAGCGTCACACTCAAACGTATGAACGAAACAGACGAATCGCTCGCCGGGGTTATAACCATCGCCCGTCAGTCAACATTGGCACGATATGCCGAGGACTGTATTAATATAGAACTTGATCGTGTCCCGGACTTTGCCACAAGACAAAAAATAGTCAGGCTGGTGGAGCGATTTGCCACCAAAGCACAATTCAACAAAGAATTCTTACGCACCACAACCAGTATCACAGACATACAATTCACTGAGTTATGGCTGAAAGAAAGTGAGTCTCGCAAACAAGAAAACAACGAAGAAGAGAAATCACTGTTCGATGGCGCTGATACTTTGCATGACGGCAAATACAAAGTGAAAGAAGTTCTGGGTTATGGGGGACAGGGAACAACTTATCTTGTTCATGAAGAAGGGCACGACGAGGCAAAAGTCATAAAAGAATTGATCCTGCCTCAGTTTGCCGACGTGCGTATCGTGCAAGAAGCGACTATGCGATTTGAGCGGGCAGTCTCCATACTTGAGTCTCTTGATCATCCCAAAATTGTCAAACTACATGAATCATTCATCAAAGACGGGCGCGCCTACATCGTCCTGGAATATATTCCCGGCAAAACTTTGCGCGATCTGGTGAGTGAAGACAGCACACTTTCTGTTCAAAATGTTTGCGAACTGGGATTGCAACTTTGTGACATACTCGACTATTTGCACACTCGCGAACCGGCAGTCATACATTGCGATTTTGCGCCGGACAATCTTATATATAGTTTGACCAATAAAGTGAAACTGGTCGATTTCGACGTGGCGAGGGTGGCAAACTCCACTCAGTTTTCCACCATAGCAGGCAGACCTTCATACACTCCGCCTGAGCAATTCAGAGGCAATCCCAGTACTAAAAGCGATCTTTACGCACTTGGCGCGATATTGAAATATTTACTCACAGGTGTCGACCCCACACCACTGAGCGGCAGCGAAATCATAGTAACAGGCACCGATCCTGAAAGTCGGCTCAAAGAGCTCATGAATAGATGTCTTGCTTTTGAAGAGACTAACCGACCGGAGTCGGCGCAAAATATCAAAAAGGAACTCACTCTTATTCTGGCTGATGCAAACATCGAACCAGCCAGCGAAACAATCGAAAAAGAATCAGGAGAAGATGGTGAAATAATCGACATCAGAATGCGAGATCTGGCTTAGTCCGGGCAGCAGATAGGTAGATATAAGTATGGTTGACAAACTGTCCACTTGCAACACAGTCGTTAAATACGAAAATGAGCTTTCGCACAGAAGTAAAAAAGCCGCGATTGTAGCAATAGCTGTAACACTTGCTGTTGCCACTTTTCCTCTGGTTTATCCAGCGGTCACAGCCGGCAAATCTTCGCCTTTGATCAATTTACTGATTGTTTTTTTCGCATTTTTCTTTCTCATAACCTTTTTCATCAGTTTCAATCGTTATTTGAAAAATCGCAATGCCAAGCTCATTCTAACCGACTCCGGCATTCTGCTCCCCGGCACCACCCACAGAAAAGAAAACACTATTTTCTGGAGTCAGGTCGAAAAAATCAATGTTGAAGAAAACAAAATTCAATTTGCATTTAAAGACAGAAAACCATTTAAACTGGACTTGAATTTGCTTTCTTATGAGAACAAAGACAAGCTAGTCTCGGGCGTTTCGCTCTGGGCGAACAAATGGACCAAAGACGATTCTTTTCTTGCTCTGGCTGAAAATATCACGGCAAGCCGTCATGAAGTTAAGGATGTCGACACCAGTTTTACTTCGCTCTGGTTGGAAGAAGCGCAACGACGTCTTTCCACCACACCATTCACACCGCTTACCCCAGGCACTCAATTGCAGGATGGACGCATCACTATCGTGCAGCCTCTGACAGCCGGTGGCTGGTCGGCTATTTATTTATGTCAGTGGCAGCAAAAGACTCCGGCCATTTTAAAAGAAGCCGTGGTGCCACCGTCTTCAAAACAAGCTGTGCGCGACAAAGCTTTTGAATTGTTTCAACGCGAGTCTCTCATACTTGCAGGTTTGCGTCATCCGCAAATTGCCAACGTGTTTGATTATTTCGTAGAAAACAACCGTCAGTACATGATTTTGGAACGTATTAACGGAGTCAATCTGCGCAACTATATAAAGGACCGCGGTGCGGTTTCTGAAAAACAGGCTTTAATCTGGGCTAAGCAGTTGGCCGAAGTGGTCGAATATTTGCACGCACAGGACCCTCCCATAATCCATCGCGATCTGACACCGGAAAATCTGGTGCTGGATATGCGCAGCAGTTTGGTGTTAATCGACTTCGGTTCTGCCAATGAATTTTTAGGCACTGTGACAGGCACTCTTGTAGGCAAGCCGTCTTATATTTCGCCAGAGCAATTCTCCGGACGAGCCAATCTGCAAAGCGATTTGTATTCTGTCGGGGCGGTTATTTCATTTCTTTTGACCGGCAAAGATCCTACACCACTGGCAGTGGCACATCTGGATGAAGAATTGCCGGGAATAAATCCTAAGATAAAAGATCTAGTTTGTGATTTGATGAATCTGGATCCAAAAGCCCGACTGCAATCTGCCGGTGAATTGATTTATCGCCTGGATGAATGTGCCGGCACTTCGACATAGCGGATGCATTCGATTCGTACAGAAAACTCTCTACAGCAGGTAGGTCTATTTTTCACTATTCTACGAATGTGGGCGCTTTGCATACAATATCTAACGCTTTTGTTAGATATCTAGCCAAAGTGCTAACAATCGTGGCAGGGTGAAAATTTCTCTCTATGATCACAGGGTATCTTTTTTCACTCTTCCAGGAGGCACCTTTCAGGCTCTATTTCTCGATAATTTTGTCGAGCAATTCCATTACCCGCTCATCATTTGGGTCCAGCTTCAAAGCTTCGCCAAGAACAGAGCCGGCTTCGGCACGTTTTCCCTGGTCATACAAAATGCGACCGAGATTATACAAAGCATTCTCATAATCAGGCTTCAATTTCAAAGCGATATTGTATTCATTGGCGGCCTTTTCATAATCTTTCTGAGCGGCAAAAGCATTACCCAGAACCACATGATAAATAGGTTGCTTTTCGTCGATGGCGCATGCGCGCTTGCCCTCTTTCACCGCTTCTTCTCCACGTCCGGTGTCTAAAAGAACCACAGACAGATTGGAGTGTCCATATGCAATTTTGTCGTCCAGCGCCAGAGCCTTGCGCAATTCCATCTCAGATTCTTTCAATTTGCCGTGCTGGCGCAAAGCCCAGCCCAAATCATTGTGAGCGTCGGCGCTTCCCGGTTTTTCTTTGGCCAGCTGGCGGGCTTTATCCAGATTGGGTGCGCCTTGAGCGCCTTTGCGCCAGTTGCCTGCCCT
>CAZEQP010000371.1:0-4412 GCA_964514345.1 uncultured Candidatus Obscuribacterales bacterium | reverse complement strand
TTGGCGGCTCTCTCCCAGTCTTTACATATGCCGGAAAGAAAATCAAGCTTGGCGCCCTGACTGCGTTCTGTTAATTCTTCCGCTCCTCTGTTTCCGTAAAACCCTATAGCTGAGGCACTTAAAAAATGAGGCGGAGGGGCGTTGAGACGACTTAAACTTTCCACCAGATTGGCTGTGCCCTGCACCCGACTGAATTCGATCTCTGCTTTTTTGTCTTTGGTCCAGCGTCCGGAAGCTATATTTTCACCTGCCAGGTGTATGAAAGCGTGCAACCCCTCAAGTTTTTCCAGGCTCTTTTCATCCAGCTTTGTGGCTTCCGGATTCCAGACCGGGTCTTTTTTATTTGATTTGTCACGAGTCATTCTGACCACATCAAATCCGGAGGCAATCATTCTCTGGCTGAGATTGCCTCCAATCAGCCCGCCGGCCCCTGTAATAGCCACTCTAGGTCTGTCTTTTTTTACGCCTGTCATAGATTCCTTTTAAAAAGCAAATAGCTCCGATCATGATTTTACAACTCTTGAAAACTCGGTACAGGGGGAGTTGTACAATTTTGCCTTTCAATTTTTGCGTCCGAAAAAGGGGAATTTGATTTATTCTGAATTGGGGTTTTGCTCAATAGTTTTCAGATGGTACTGAAGGTGGTATCGGTTTTGTGCGTATTAACTTGTAGGAGGCAAAGCTTAAAAAAGCTGCTATTACAAGAAAAAAATAGGGCATTCCCGACGCTCCCCTGGCCAGGCAGGACTCTGAGGGGCAGGCTGGATTATAAGCGATTTGGATATTTGTCCCTCTAGGAAATTCATCCTCTTGTTTGTGTTCGAGCGCTACACGCTTATTATCGTGAACTAATGGCCCTGCTCCACGGAATGACTTTCCTGTCGCCTCATAAGTGTAGGTCAAAATCAGAGAGTAAAGCCCTCCTTTGCCTTCGGGCGGATCTTCAATTCTTGTTTTTTCTACAGTGCCGGTCGTTTGAGTCCAGGAGGCTTGATTGAAGGCATTAAAAGACAGCAAACAAAAACCGATTATAAGCGGTATCATCACATAACCAAGAAAAATTTTGCCGAAACGAGTCTTCTCTCGTTCCCGCTTTTCTTCACTTTTGCGAATATAACCGTACAAACGCTTTATTGACTGAAACATCCAATTCTCCTGTCCCTGCAATCAAAATGAAAAGTCAGTCTGACCATTGTTCATCAGCCGAGCACTCCTGGTCGGCTAAGATTGTTTGCGCATCAGCCAGCATTTCTTTAAGCAGTTTGTAAGTCCGCGCAGTAACAGGTGCGGTTCGCTGAGCCTCTATACTCGGGTTGTGTTCCAGTTTATAGGTTACTACCAGATCAATCTCTCCCTGGCGCAATCGCAGTCGCAAGTTTTTTTCGGACTTGCCTTTTCTGATTTGAGCAATATCGTTTACCAGGTCGCGGAGCGCTTTTAAGATTCCCAGCGTCAACGGCATTTTGAAGCACAGGTTTCCGTGTTCTTCGTTTTTAGAAATCAGCTCGAATCCGAATTTGTTGCTTTTTCGATTAAGCCGCGCGCTCAGGCAGTCGTCAGCGTTGGTTATGTCGCTATAGTCACGAATAGTTTCGCCCACCATCTTATTTTTCAAATGGTTCAATTGACGTTTAAGCGACATCTTTGCCTCTTTTATAAGAGTTTAAGTTTACCACAGGGTGCATTTCACTTCCATCTTGAGTGTGCCACTACCAGCAGTGAAAAAAGACCGCCATTTCAACATAGAAATGACGGTCTTTTGTTGGTCGAAATGTTGTGAACTAGTTCAAGTTCATCCAGACACTCTTGATATTGCTGTAAAGCTCAATCGAGTGTTTGCCAAGCTCGCGACCGTAGCCGGATTGCTTGTAGCCACCAAAAGGAACGGCAGGATCAAATACGTTGTAGCAGTTGACCCAGATAGTTCCGGCTTTGATGTGTGAAGCGAATTTATGCGCTTTTTTCACATCCGAAGTCCAGACTGCTCCGGAAAGACCGAAGCGAGTTTTGTTGGCTTCTTCGGCAACTGTTTCCATGTTGTCGAAAGGCAGCACTGCAAGAAGTGGTCCGAAAACTTCTTCTTGAGCGATGCGCATGTCGTTCTTCACACCTGTGAAGATGGTGGGTTTGACGAAGTAGCCTTTACCGAGCTCGGAGGGGAATTCTCCACCGCAAGCCAGTTTGGCGCCTTCTTTTTTGGCGATATCAACATAGTTGAGTACGCGTTCTTGCTGTTCTTTTGAAACTTGAGGACCGATTTGGGTCTTCTCGTCCAAACCATTGCCCTGGCGCATTTTTCCGACACGATCGA
The DNA here is from genome assembly GCA_964514345.1 of uncultured Candidatus Obscuribacterales bacterium. Taxonomy (GTDB): domain Bacteria; phylum Cyanobacteriota; class Vampirovibrionia; order Obscuribacterales; family Obscuribacteraceae; genus Aved-18. The sequence goes on along the minus strand of CAZEQP010000371.1, from coordinate 2,101 downwards.
GCAATTTGGTCATGAATTCGTCTTGCGCTTTCTTCTCGATGAAGAGTCTTGAGCCTGCGCAGCAGACTTGACCTTGATTGAAGAAGATGCCTGTGATGGCGCCTTTGACGGCGGCATCGATGTCTGCGTCGGCAAACACGATATTGGGAGCTTTGCCGCCAAGTTCGAGCGATACTCTCTTCAAGTTTCCGGCTGAAGCTTTGACGATGATCTGGCCGGTTTTGTCTTCGCCGGTGAAGGCAATCTTGTCGATGTCCATGTGGTTGGCGATGAATTCTCCTGCGGAGTTTTCGCCAAGACCGGTGACGACGTTGATTACGCCAGCCGGAATTCCTGCTTCCATTGCCAATTCAGCAATTTTCAAAGCGGAAAGAGGAGTTTGTTCAGCTGGTTTGAGCACGACTGAGTTGCCGCAAGCCAGAGCCGGACCCCATTTCCATGCTTGCATCAACATGGGGAAGTTCCAGGGAATGATCTGACCGACGACGCCTACAGGCTCGCGCAGTGTGTAGGTGAAGAAACCGGGGTTGGTGGTGATTGTTTCGCCTTCGAGCTTTGTGCACCAACCGGCATAATATCTGTATGTTTCAACTGTGGCGGCGACGTCGACATAACGTGATTCGTTTATTGGCTTGCCGTTGTCGATTGTTTCCAGTTCGGCCAGTTCATCGGCATGTTTTTCGATAAGATCGGCCAATTTGTACATAATGTGTCCGCGCTGGGCGGCAGACATTTTTTTGTGCCAGACGCCTTCTTCAAAAGCTTTGCGGGCGGCTTTGACAGCCATGTCCACATCTTCTTTTCCGCCTTCGGCGACTTCGCAGATGGTTTCTTCAGTTGCAGGGTTATAGGTCTTGAAATATTTGCCGGATTTGGGCTCGACCCATTTTCCGTCGATCAAGAGTTTTTTCTTACTTCCAAGCCACTCTTTGCAGAGTGTTTTCTTTTCGCATGTTTCTCTTTCTTTCACAATAGTCACTATTAAGACCCTCCAAAAGGCCTGAGTTTAGTACCCGGTAACGAACAAGATCATTACTCCAGGAGACACCTGCTTGCCAACTCTATATATGATTAGGAGCTAACCAGCCACTAAAAAATAGCATGAAGTATGAAGTTTCTTAAGGAAACTTCTAAAGCTTTAAACATTGCAACCAGCGCGATTGGCAACCGTGAATCAGGCGAATTTCGGCTTCCACTCAGGTTTTATATCGTCGCCGGAAGGAGCTTCTTCTTCTTCAGTTTTGATTGCTATCTTGGCTTCGGGATCTTCGGCTGTAGGCGAAGAGGGCGGGGTGAAATTATCCGGCAAAGTCGGGTCTTCGCCGGCAGCCAGCAAGCGATCCACTTCAGCCATGATGGCATCCACTTCAGCGCGGTCAAGTGTTTCTTTCTCAAGCAGAACTTTCACGATTGCATTCATGTGCGGTCTGTATTTGAGCAGAAGTTCTTTCACTTTGGAATAACGCTCATTGACTATATTGGTTACTTCTTCATCAATGATGGTGGCAACATTTTCACTGTAATCGCGTTCATGTCCGAAGTCGCGACCAAGGAAAACATGTTCGTTGCGTTTTCCGAAAGTCATAGGACCCAGTCTGTCCGACATGCCGAACTCAGTCACCATGCGGCGTGCCAGACGAGTGCTTTTTTCAAGATCGTTCTGGGCGCCTGTAGTGATGTCGCCATAAACGATTTCTTCTGCTATGCGTCCACCCAGGCACACACCGATCTGATCGATGATTGCTGATTTTGTCACGCTCAACACGTCTTCATCCGGAATGGACCAGGTAACGCCCAGTGCAAATCCGCGGGGGATGATGGTGAGTTTGTGCAAAGGGTGAGCATTCGGCAATAGCACAGCCATCAGAGCATGGCCTGTTTCGTGGTATGCAGTCATTTCTTTTTCTTTGACCGGAATTATACGTGAGCGTTTTTCCGGACCCAGGCTGACTTTATCTACTGCCAGATCGATATCAGACATGTCTATTTCCACTTTGTCTTTGCGAGCGGCCTGCAAAGCCGCCTCGTTGAGCAAGTTGGAAAGATCGGCACCGGTAAATCCGGGTGTGCGTTTGGCTATTACTTTTATATTAACGTCTTT
>CAZEQP010000370.1:0-4413 GCA_964514345.1 uncultured Candidatus Obscuribacterales bacterium | reverse complement strand
ATTAGGGCTGAGCAAACCATCTTCGACTCTAATTGAAGTCAATGATTTCAATTTGGCAAGCGGCTCAACTATATTGTCTGTAATTTTGTTTGAGCCCAAATCAATAGTTTTTAGATTGGAAAGTGTCTGCAAATAAGCAACACCTTTGTCGGTTATATTGTTTGAATAAAGAAAAAGATTTTCCAGTTGGTGCAGTTTGCCTATCGTCTTAAGACCCTCGTCATTCAAGTATTCCGAACCTAAACACAGAGATTTTAAATTAGGCATTTCTTCGATAAAGTGAAGATTTTTTTGAGCAAAATTGGATGAATGCATGCTCAGCTCAGTAACATATTTTTTTTCTACATAAGCAAGACCCGAACCATTATAAGATCTGCTGTTGCAATGAATCACTTGAATTTTCCTGCCTTTTACTTCAACCATATCTTCATCGCTGCCTGAATCATCACAACGCAACATCACGCCCTTACCATAAGGCGAATCAGAAATACGAAGCGCTGATTTAAAAAACTGAGTATTGGTTTTTACAATTTTTTTCCGATTTACATAACTGGATGAACCAAAAATACTGTCCGCTGGTGCTTTGGATAATGTTTTGGATTCATAAATTCGCTTCTGTTCCGAATGAAATATGGACAGACCAAGTCCCAATAAACCAGCCAAAATAACCGACAAACAAATAATACCGAATTTCGATTTCCAAAAATGATAAAGACGAATTCTAAAATGTTGATTCGAAATTCGCTGCTTTTCTTCTCTCGTAAGTGTTCTGTTTTCAATATGATCTATTGTCAGTGAAAGTCGTTCTTTAATAACCGAAAAATTTTGCGGGCGGTTAGCCGGAATTTTGCGCAAACATTCATCCACCAGATCAATTATGTCCCGCGGCAATTTTTGCACTGAAATTAAATCAGTAAGAAGAGGTGCCGCCACATTTTTGTGCAAATAAATCGTTTCAATCGCCGATGCTCCTCTGAAAGGAGGTTCGCCGGTCAGAGTTTCGAACATTAAACAGCCGAAACTGTAGATATCCGACTGTCTTGTTGCTTCATCCCCCTGAGCCTGTTCCGGACTCATATAAAGTGGGCTTCCGACCAGTGCGCCTTTTTGAGTTAGTGAATGATTTTCGTCCATCATTTTAGCTATCCCAAAATCGAGAATTTTTGCCACCCTGTCACCATTAGGCTGGTCGACAAGCATGATATTTGACGGTTTCAAATCACGGTGAACGATGCTATTTTCGTGCGCATAGGCAAGCCCCTGAGCAATTTGAATAAAAATCGGCACAGCCTCAAGACAAGAAATTAATCTACCTTCTTTGATTAAATCGGAGAGTGATTTGCCCTCGAGCATTTCCATCACCATGTAAGGTTTGCCGTCGGGAGTCTGTCCGAAATCAAATATTTTGGCGATATTTCGATGAGAAAGCTTGCCGGCAGCTGTTGCTTCACGCTGCAATCGGGCGGCCGCATTGCCTGTCTGGTCTGAGTCAATCATTTTGATTGCTACTACAAGATCCAGGACCTTATCATGTGCCTTAACGACCACACCCATTCCACCGGCGCCGATCGGTTCCAATATTTGGTAGCGATCGGCAACTGTAGTCGCACGAGAATCTTTTTCCATTGTTGCTCCAAAGGAAAATTAAATGCTCAAGAAATAAGCTTCACTGATAATAATTTGCCCCTGGATATATCTTTTGAAACTTATTTCTGGCAAAGGCGGCTCTTCACTCCAGTAAATAATCCTCGGTTGTATAAACTATTTGCAAAGCATCGGCTGGAACAATTTCTACAGACTTGCGCCAGGCGTCACACTCTTCCAGTTTTTTCTTCAACTTTCCTTTGGCCGACACCAATTTTGCGTATGCATCAAATCGTTTGCTGTTGCGAGCTTCGCGTTTTTTGTTTGCCTTAAGCAAGAAAAAATAGCGAATAACCGGAACAGTAAGAAATAGAAACCCGTAAATCATCATGCAAAAAATCAACGGCTCAAAAGGAACAAGCCAGGGCATTGAATTGATATTGATAAACAAATAAATGGAACCGCAAATTTCTATAAGCGCCATAAGAATTGCGCTGAACAAACGGTTGGAATCAAAGTCCATAAAAGGAACCAATTCTTCTTTTTTAAATTCAGGCAGTAAAATTTGTTCCGGAAATATTTTGGGTAAATTATTATTAGTTCGACGAACAACAGATTTTCTATAAACCTCGTCCAGCTCTCCTTTGTTAAAAGGAATGGACTTTGGAGTCTCAAGATTGAGCTGCGGTCTGAACTGAGAAAAAACGTATATTATGTCGCCCTCATCACTCACTTCCGGAATGCCTTGAAATCGGTTCAGAACAGGGAACATCCAGTACTCGGATCGAATATCAGCGTTATCCACAAACGGAGCTATTTGTTCTGCCACCACTACCCCGTGGTTGTTTCTGATTAATGCCGCAATATATTTCCAATTCCTTTCTTCCTGGTCGCGGTTTGGATCGCTTGCGCCAAAAACAAATTGAAAACAAATAGTGAGAAAATCAAATTGCTCCTCCTCTCTGCGCTTGGCTCGCCGCACCTTCTCTTTATCTTCAATGTTTTTGTCATCAGTTGATTTTTCAGTACCGCTAAAATCAAAAACCGAATCTACCCAGTAATTGTCGGAATAAATGTAGTTATGCTCTTTCTTCTTTCTTTTCTTAACCGAAAAATAGGGTTTGTAATCACCAATGTAATATCGATCCCAGAACCACCAGTCATAAATCCAGTCGGTTATGAAAAAGCGAAAAAAATGCAGTAAGGCAAGCAAAATTCCACCCTGTAACGCCCCACCGTTTCCTGCCAGAACATCGACTGCACCATCGGGAGCGTGCTCAAATCTTTTGATGATTGATAGTATCACCAGTATAACGACAGAAACCACACTTGCTATCATGAGAATACCGACCGAAGCTCGAAACAATGTGAGAGCAACTAGATGTATTGCTTTAGCCAACACAATAAAAATATTGGCTGCAACATTGCTAATTGCGGTGCCGGTATTTTTCAGAGCATTTTTCAAAAACTCTTCTTCAAATGAAGGATTGAACACATATTGTATTTTGCCGAGATTGTTTACCCTCAAATCGGCACCGGTTTCAGTGGCAATTGCATTTAATTCAGACATGACATTCAGCAGCGGCAGGCCAGTTTTGACTGCCACATCTTGAGGAACAACTGCAAAATTCAGCTGCCGAATCGCCTCGACAATTTGCACCCTTGTTTTAGATTTAATGGGACGTGCAAGGTTCATAATAAAGACTATGTTAGTATATTTTCAAAAACAGGCTTTGGAATAATGCTCAGAAAACATCCTTTTATTTTCATGTTCTCATTTGTGCTCGTCCTTTTCATCGGATTCGCTTGTTTTGCTTATTACATCGTTGAAGGCGGAATCATCACCAACGCGTTATCTTCAATGAAAAAACAAATTGAGCCAACTGAAGCTGTATACAATAAGCGCCCCAAAGACAGCGATGTGAAAAAGACCTTCCTTGCTCACCGAAAGGATTTCGTGAAACTGAAAGATATGTTTGTGGAAGACAAACTTTCTTACCTGGATAAAGGCTGCATCATTCACGAAGACGATTATAAGCATGCAACTTTTGTTCCTTACTCATTAGGTGAGATTCCTAAAAATGCGCTCCTGGATAAGAAGATAGTTGAGCTGTTCATGACTCTGATGAATCAATGCGGTGCCACCAGAATTACAGTGTGCGATGCCGGTCGAGATAACAAGTCCGATTCAAGACGCAACGATGACGACGACGAAAATACTGCAACTTCCAAAAACTCAAAGTCCGCACAATACACCTCGGACGGAGTGAAGTTTCATATGTTTGATGAAACAGACAAAGACTCAAGAGAAATCTATAACAAATACATCGTTTACTGGAAGTCGGACGATTTCAATTCAGTGCCGGACACAGATGCAGTAAAGAAAGACAAGAACGGCGAAGTCAACGAGCAATCCAGAATAGAGCCCAATTGGTATGTCTGGAAATACCAGACCGTAAGTAAAAGCCGCAAATAAAAGAGAAAAGCATCGATTTCTCGATGCTTTCTCAATTGGGTTCAGTCTCTGTTTAGAACTTAGACTATGGTCCGCAGCTTGAGCTGGAGAATCCAGGGTTTCCGCTTTGAACTGGCGCAATAGGTGTCACCGGGAAATTGGTGCGACGTCCACCACCGGATGAGCAAGCGATTGCTATCGGAATAGCGATGGCGCAAGCAACGCCGGCAATAAGAACTCCGCAAACCATAACTTTGGTCAGTTTCGAAACAGGTTTTTTGTCACGTACTTCTTTGGAAGCAGTGGGCTTTTGGCAGGTCGAGTTGAAGCTCATTTTCGGGTTTTCGCCGATATTTGAGCTGAAGTTGAACACG
>CAZEQP010000369.1:0-4418 GCA_964514345.1 uncultured Candidatus Obscuribacterales bacterium | reverse complement strand
AAGCGGTTTCAAATTCTTTCCAATTCGCCCTGGCGTCCTGGGCTGCTTTGGCCAGTGCCGCATCATCACCGCGACGCATACGAATATTGCCTGCTTCCTCCTCTGAACTGCGTCCGGCTTGTGAACTGCCTGTTGAGCAAGCGCTCAGCATCGACACCGAAACCACAGCAATTAACAGAGTTAAATACGAAGGCATATTGGTTCTCCCTGGGTGGGGAGATTATACTATGAAAGATCCCAACGCCGGTTTTTGGGAATAAGGTGATTGGAGTTGTAAGGATTAAATATGCCAGTCGGAAAGAAGGCAGCAAAAACACAACCGAAAGCAAAAAAAGAGGTAAAAGAGCCGGCGAAACAAACGCGATCTATTTTGCTCGGCAATGAATCATTTAAGCTGAACCTCGACGCCCTGACCAAACATGCACTGGTTAGTGGTGTCACTGGCAGTGGCAAAACAAACACCTGCTTTGCCATACTCAATCAGTTGCAGTCTAATAATATTCCTGTTCTTGTCATCGAACCGGTGAAGTCTGAGTACCGACACTTTATCCTTAACACTCAGGCTTTCAAAGATTCAGGCAGAGTTTACACCCTGGGCAATCCCGGTGTTTCTCCTCTCAGAATAAACCCTTTTGAAGTGCCTGAAGGAGTAAGGGTGCAGGCGCATATAGACGCGCTTGTCGCCGTCTTCAGCGCTTCTTTTGACATATATCCCCCAATCCGTGAAGTGCTAAAACAAGCTCTGGTCGATTGCTATCGTCTGAAAGGCTGGGATTTGACTCTAAATGAAAATCTTCGCGAATACGACTCCACCAAAGACGAACTGGACGACATTTATCCCACCATGCATGATTTGTTTGAATCGATCGAATGGACAGTGAAAAAAATGTCTTTCTCCGAAAGCGTGGCAACCGATGTTCGCGGCGCGCTTGAGGCGCTTCTGGGCGGGCTTATCACAGGAACCAACGCTCTCATTTATTTGAACGGAAACACAGTGCCGCCGCACATTTTGTTCAACAGTCCGGTGGTAATCGAACTGCACGAAATTTCTGATGAAGCCGAACGGGCATTTTGTCTTGGCGTATTGCTTCTTTCTCTCAGTCAGTATGCTAAGAAACGCGGCAGCACCCAGTATCTGCAACACGTTCTTCTGCTTGACGACTCGCATAGAATGTTTGAGTCGCAAGCCAGAATCAACAGCTTTTTCAAGAACATATTGTCAGAGATAGGTGCATATGGCGAGGGAATTATCTTCTCATCCCAGACTCCGGCCAGCCTTTATACTGACATTGCCAGCAATACCAGTTTAAAACTGATTCACAGACTATTGCGCCTGGAGGACGTCAATTTCATATCCGGTCCCGGTTTTCTTGACGAGAGGCAAAAACGTGAGATTGCCACGCTCGCCACCGGCTCCGCCATATCTTTTGCCGAGAATATGAATCAACCGGCACACTGCAATATTCCCACCAGTCCGATTTGGAAGCATACTAACGGTTCAAATATCGATAACGGCGATGAGCAGTTACACAATCTCATGAAGAAGTTTTCTTCTACCAAAAGAGAAGCCGGTATCATCGATGATGAATACACTTTGATGGTGGCAAATGATCGCAGTTTTCGAAATCTGTACAATCGATTTATGCTTTCATTTTCAAAAGATTATATGCAGCTCGTGCATTTCCGCTCCCAGATTATTCGCGAAGTGCAGCGCATTCTGGGTGGTCGCTCCAATCTCGGTGATTTATCCGAGTTGACCTGGCGGGCTCTGGTTATAGTTACGCATCGTTATTTGCAGCGCAAAGGCGAAGACAATTTCTGGCCTCATGAAGAAGTGCGCAAACTGGAAAAACGCTGGCTCAAGCTTTTGAAGATGGCTTTTAATCCAGGCAGAAAAACACCGAAACTGTCTTTGTACGAAATTCAAGCCTGGCGCAATTCATTTCTCAAAATGGGCGAGCGCGAACAGGGTCCTTATCCCACTTGTGGTCCGTGCCAGTCTAAGTGCGCCTACAGATTCGAAGTGAGCGAACTGGCTAACGACCCGGGTGTGACATTTGACTTCAACACCACCATTAATTCAGAAGGCGCAAGTGCCTCTGAAAACGCCGCCTATTTCGTGCGTTTATTTTCTGAGCGCCTGACCGGTCAAACTGATATCGACATATCTTATTGTATGGCTGTGCACTTGATTCAGTATCATAATCTGTCCACTGAAAGCCAGCAGGTATTGCTCAACAATACCCGAGTGGTGCTTGAAGAGAAAGAAGAAAGCGGGTCTTGATGGGCGTCAAGTCCATACTCCCTGGCAGTGAAAATCCGAAAAAAACAAATATATGTTCTCCCATATAATTTCACCCCCTTTTTTATATGGGAGGGCATATATTTGGTAACTTATTTCAGCCGTTTATGGGTTCTCCCACATACTCAGTTCTTTTTGAGCTTCAGAACTATGCCGTGCTGTTTGAGCTGTTCAATTCCTCTGGGATCTGGTTCTGCCCCGAGGTCCAGACCTTTCTGATACATCTTCCCGGCTTTCACCCAGTCATTCTTCAAGCAGTAGTATCCACCATAGGTGATGTAACTATTGGATGAATTGGGAGAAAGTTTTATCGCTTCATCCAATAATGTTTTTACTTCATCGGGTGGAGACTGTCCGTACTTCATGCAGAGGCACCTGGCAAGATTGTGATAAATCGATTGCTGCTTTTTCTCCAATTGAAGCGCGGCGCGGTAAAAGATTATTCCATCTTCTAAATTGCCTTGAACGCAGCAAACATGCGCAATTGATGCGTATGCTTTGGCATCATTGCCGTTCATGTTGACGGCTTGGAAAAATGAGTCCAGCGCTGCGTCGCATTTGTTTTCTTTGAAAGCGTCCCAACCGGCTTTAACAAAAGTGCCGGAATGACGCATACGGTAAGTTTCTTTAGTGTCGCCAGGCAAATATTGTTTCACTCTCTTATACAAAGGTGATGTTGGCGCCACTTGTATCTTTACCTCTTGCGCCAGAGTCGGCAAGCAAAGACACAGGCATAGCACTGGACTAAGCGCAGTGAGCAGTAAACTTTTATGCATGCCTTTGAATATCTCCTTATTGCTTTTTGTTCAAAATGAAATTGAGCATCTCCATACTTGAGTCGTTGCAGGGAACTCTGCCAGTCGCTCCACCGACGGTTTCATAATATTTCAAACTTTCTTGATTTTCCGGATTCAACAGCAGTATCCACATTGAGCCAATTTTTGGTTCTCCAGGTAAATACTCTTCCGGAAAAAAGATGCCGGAGCTTTCTATGTATTCAATTTCATGATCCAGATCTACATGTATCACCTTACCTTTAGGAATGCCTTTGCCTGATACCTGATTGATTATTCTGAAGCTTCCGACAGGAGACTCTTGGATGCTTTTAACACCGCGCCAAGGTCCAAGGAACTCGGCAATCAATATGGAAGTCGAGTCTGATACGGCAGCTGAAATTTGGGAAAGGCTCAGGCATCTTTGTTTTAAGTCCATGAATGTTTTCGTATTACCTGCTTTTAGCGCCTTATTCATTTCCTGAGCCATTTGAACTCGCTTCAGGAATAAGCGAGTAACTTGACTTGGATTTGTCACCGACTTCAAAAGCGAGCAAATAGCCTGACTGCGCTCATCGGAACAAACAATCAAATGTTCTCTAAAAGGATGGTCTACAAATGTTCTTATGGTCGGGAGTTTTGAAGTCTCAGCAAAACTTTTCTCAAATTTTGAGTTCAATTCGGATATAAAGAAAAATTGTTCCAGGTCCTTTACTGCCTGGCTTTGATTGCCTTTCTTAATATTTTCTTTTGCACTTTCATAATACTTTTCAGCTATTCTGCTTCTAGTGTTTATGACATGAAGGATAGCTTGATTCCGGTCGAAATCCGGATTTCGCTCCTTTTCAATCAGCAAGATTTCCAGATTCAGAACATCCCGAGCGTCCTCAGATTGATTATGTTTGAGATACAGTTCCAGAAGATTTTGTAAGTCATCGCGTTTTACTGTTTTTGTTTTTTCAACCTGTCTTTTCAATTCTTCAATTGCATTAAGACTTATGCCTTTTGCTCTGGCGTTATAAACTTGATAGAGAGCGCATCTCACCTCATCTGTTGCTCTGGCTCCCGTCATTGGCAAGTATTCAGTCCAGTGACTCTCAAACTTGATATGAAATAAACCCTTTTCAGCTGCTATTGCTGAAAGATGAAAGGACGACATAACGAAGGCTCCGATAGAAGTCAGAGCATACTGCAAATAACGAAAAGTGTTTCTGGCCGGACGCAAATATCGAGGGCAATTATCAGTCTTAATCGTGCCGTCAGAACGCATGAAAAACTTGACACACAGATTGGGGTTCCCCCCTTTTTCCGGACACCCAGCATAGAAGTTTGCTCAGGCTGCC
>CAZEQP010000368.1:0-4422 GCA_964514345.1 uncultured Candidatus Obscuribacterales bacterium | reverse complement strand
TCAGGGCAGCGGTCCATTACAGAATGTTGAGTACAAAAATCCGGAAGTTTCTTTTTCAGCCGGTATGCTTGCAAGCACTTCTGATGATCTTGTCAGATATGTTTTAGGCTTACTTTCGCAACAGATTATCTCAAAACAGAGCTACCAGACTCTCTGGTATCAACGTCCGCCTCTCACTACAGGACAGCCCTGCAAGTGGGCGTTCGGCTGGGCCGCGGGTCCCAATCCCAAGTTCAACGGCCAGTATGTTCTTTCGATGAACGGTGGCACCCCTGGTGTGGCGTCCAGCATTATGATATTTCCTGAAACAAACTCAGCCGTGATTGCTCTGTGCAACTTGCGTAAGCCTCCTGTATACAGCATCGCCAAAATGGCAGCCAGACTCCTGTTTGGCTCATCAGAGCAAACCGCATCCCCTGAGCAGAAAGATGATCAACCGGACTCAGGAGCCGCCGAATAGTTAGAATTAGCACCACCTAAGGTGCTGCATCAAATATTCTTTATCTGACTTTCCTTTCCTTCAAGACAAATGAGATATAGAATGTCATGGGCTGAGGGGGCATTTCTATGAAATTAACGGCTGGTGTCCTTCTATATCGCAATTGCGACAAAGAGATTAAAGTTTTGCTGGTAAACAACGGCAAGAACTGGAGCATACCCAAAGGCGGTGTGTCCTCAGAGGAAAGTCGCAAAAAAACAGCCAAGCGTGAACTAAAAGAAGAAACCAATATCAGCGCGCCCAAAAAATTACAAAAACTCGGCTGTGTCAAAAAGAACCGGGAACTCTTGCACTGCTATATGGGTGAACTTGAAGGCCGTATTTTTCCCAGAGCGAACAACGAAATAAGAAGTGCCAGATTTTTTTCTATCAAGCAGGCCATGCGCCATGTGCAAAAATATCAAATTCCTTTGCTTGAAATGCTGCTCGAAATAGTCGTTTAAGCACTAAATAACAAGCTCTTTTCCGCTAGGAGAGATTGTAATTTCAGTTTCGGCTATATCGAGATCACTTTCAGCTCCGCATGATACCAGCCAGACTATTGACACCAGTTTTCCCGAGAAGCTGTAGGGTCCGGCCGGCACGGCAAGACGAAATCTACCGTCTCCGCTGATTTTGCCCATGGTGGAAACACCGGTCGAATCGACTGCGCATGAGTCGGTGGTGCCTTTGCCTATGGTCGTCCAGGCGAGATCAACCTGTATAGTGGCACAGGGTTTGACCAGATTATAAATAATCTTGCCTTCGATGACATCAAAAGGACGAAATTGTTTTTTGTTTCCATCCAAAATAATTTCAATCGTCATCGTCGTCATCTTCCGTTTCAGGCTTGAATTCGATCATTTTCAAATCGCTGCGTTCAAGATTATAAATAGTAATGGGATATTCGTCGTTCACATCAGGCCATTTAGGAATCTCTCCCTGCACTTTTATAGTCCAGATTATTCTATTGTGACTGGAGGCGAAACTGGGCATAGCATCAGGAGGAATTTTTATTTGGGCCGAACCCTGACGAATTTGCGACTTGCTGCGAGTCTCAAGTAAAGAGATGGTGGCAAAAACTTCTTTATCTGTGTAGGTAGAGGTCCCGCGTGAATAAGTTGCTTCTTCCCGCCCTTCAAGAGTTATTTTCAAACTGTCCATGCGTTCTGCCGAACCGGCAAATTTCCACTTCAAAGTCACTGATTCGCCCGGCTTCACCATAGAATTGCTCAGTGTCAGAACCGACTTGGGATTGAACAGCTGCAAAAAAGCGTAGATGACACTATATATAAGTACGACACCAATCAGGACAAATGGCGACAAAAATAAAATGAGGAACCATTCTTGTTTGCCTTGCGTCCATTCCTTGACCACATGCCAAAGAAATACCGAAACAATTCCATTCCAGAAAACAGAAATGAATATTGATCCCAAAAGGCTCTTGCCTGGAGTAGTTTGTGGCTTAAGTTGAAGCTCCGATTTGTTGATTTTGTTTTTGTCCGGAAGCTCAGGCAGCCCGGAATTAGTGCCGGCATTTTGTTGCAACAATTTGGGATTAAAAGCAGCACAGGCTAGAAAAATTCCCACCAGTACAAAAGGCACCATGAAAAGTATCATGAACCAGTTGCCGCCGCTTTTGTGAAACTGGGTGATCATTACATAGATGAACATGGCTATGAAGCCGTTCCAGAAAATGGCAAAAATTCTGATAAACCAGATTCCCTGGTTGGCATCGTTTGTTCCAGCTAATCGTCTGCGTTTGTCGGGCATCGCCACATTTTACCAGAGTTGCTGCAAAACTCTTTAATTGGAAGTGCTGATGCTTCCGCCCAAAAGAATTTTCTTTTTCTCTTTGCGGAAAAGCCAGGGAGGCTCAGGGTGAGCGTCATTCCAAAGTCCCAACCTGGCTTCCCGAGCCTGAATTTCCAGATTTTGTAATACAACGTCTTTAGGTGAAAACTGGCGGTACCACCATGCGTAGCCATTGCGCACCATTTCTTGATTTAGTATGCGTCCATCAGGAAGTACGACATCGGCGACAAGACGCCTGTATTTATCCCGGTCCGCTTCAATTACTTCCACTTTTGCACCAAAACAAAGACCGGCCGCGAACTGTTTAGCCTTCATGCCGAAAGGCTGGCGTTTCTCCGGACAATCAATACCTTTTAATCGAATCGACTCTACTGTTTTGCCGTGCATCACTTTTATGGTATCACCGTCGGATACACCGACCACGGTGCCTTCAAAGACGTTCGATACCGGGCTCAGCATCAGTCCCATAGCCACTGTAGCAATGGCGGATTTCAGAGAAAGTAGAATCTTGTGCCTGCCGATCTAGTTGTTAATAAAATATTGACCAGATTGCCCGGATTAGGCAAGCAAGATAATAATTACAAGCCGCTTTCAGCCTTATTTAATTTCAGTATCTTTATAGAGATCCCGAATTTTTTTTGCCCGCTCATCCATAACCGCGGCTTCTTCCAGTCTACCTGTCTCTTTCAACAAAGATGAATAATGCTCAAGAGCAAATGCGATTCCGATATCGTGGGCATCAAGTGCTTTTTCTCTAATCAGTAAGCTGCGTTTGAAATATTCCTCAGCATCTTTAAACTGTCCCTGCTTCTGGTAAATTTCAGCCAGATTGTTAGCCACCATGGCTATATTAGGTTGGTTGGGACTTTTGCCTTCATATATTGCCAATGAGCGCCTGTAGAGCGGCTCGGCTTGTTCAAATTTATTCTGTTTTTTATACAAAGTGCCGTAGTTGTTCAACCCTTTGGCCAGAATCAAACTTTTCGGTCCGAGTTGCTTCTCCAGAATTGGAAGACCCTTTCTGAAATACTGAGCGGATTCGTCATATTTCTTGAGCTCCTGCAAGGCTTCGGCAAGATTTACCATGTTTTTGCCTATGTCGGCATGTCCTTCCGGCATGACATGTTGTCTTATCGCCAGACTTTTCTTGTAAAGCTCTTCGGCCTCCTGAAATTTTTCCCGACGCATATAAATATCGCTGAGATTGTCCATAGCATCAGCCACTCGCGAATCTTCATTTCCCAAATCGCGCTGGCGTATCAGCATTGCCCGCTTGTATAAAGGCTCGGCATTTGTAAACTTTGCCTGCATTTTATAAACACCGGCAAGGTTGGTAAGGGCGATGTACATGCGCTCTTCCTTGCCCATATATTTGCCGGCTTCTTCAAGCGCTTCCAGCAATTTTTTTTCGGCATTTTTATAATCGGATTTCTGGTAGTAATCTATCCCTTCCTGCGAAAGTTCGTCAAAATGCGATTGAGCGGCATAGCTGGCAGACGCACTACAAATCGCGCAAGAAAAAGCCAGGGAAATTGCTGACATAAGGACTGTGTTTGGTTTCATAGAAAAGATTATCCCCTATTTTCAAGCAGGAAAGAACCCGGTTGCCAACAGAAACTATCTAAGAGTCATCGCCTTTTGCATTCCGTGGATGATGCTCCAGGGGTGCGGGGGGCAGCCGGGAATATAAACATCAACCGGTAGAATCGGCTCCAGACCTCTTGCATTTGCATATCCGTGCTTATGCACTCCGCCTGATACGGCGCATGTACCACAGGCTATAACTATCTTTGGTTCAGGCATCGCTTCATAACTTCTCTTTAATGCCTCATGCATTCCCTGCGGGCAAGGTCCGGTCACAATTAAGGCGTCAGCCATTCGAGGAGATGCTACAAAACTGATGCCAAATCGAGAAGCATCAAATATGGCATTAAAAGATGCTCCCACTTCCAGGTCACAGGCCGAACAGCCCGTCGAGACTACTCTCACCGCAAAAGATTTTTTGAAAATGCTTGTTTTGGATACCGGGTTTTGTTCATTTGCCGTTTTGCCATGGATGATCAAGTCGTAGCGATTGATCTGAGCTGTTCTGGTGCTTGAATTCTTGTAAATAACATCCTCCGGACAGT
>CAZEQP010000367.1:0-4430 GCA_964514345.1 uncultured Candidatus Obscuribacterales bacterium | reverse complement strand
GTTCCCGCTTTTTAGTTGGGTTTTACCGTGCTCCTGAAAACAGCTTGCAATCTCTTCTTTTGACAAAATCCGCCATTTTCCTGGAACCATTGGTTTCAATTGTAACCTACCAATGGCAACTCTGACCAACCTGGTCACCGGAAATCCTAGCTGTGCACACATCCTTCTGATTTGCCTGTTCCTGCCTTCGCTAATCGATATATAAAAGGATGAGGCGCTTATATTCGAAGTGGAATGATTGGATAAATCAAACACTTTTGATGGCAAGGTTTTACCTTCGCTTAACTGAATTCCGCTTTCTAATTTTTTGACATGACTTTCTTTGAGCAAACCTTTCACTTCAACATAATATGTTTTCCAAACTTTATGACTGGGGTGGGTCAATTTCTGAGCAAAGTCACCGTCATTTGTCAAGATGAGCAGTCCTTCAGAGTCTTTGTCCAGACGACCGACCGGTTTCAGATGTTTGAACTTGGGCGGAAGCAAATCAATCACATGTTGGCGACCTCGCTCGTCGGCTACAGTGGTTATGACTCCAATCGGTTTATAAATTGACAAGTAGACCCGCTCTTTAGTCGCCAGGACTTTACCGTCAACTTCAAGCACGTCGACATCGAGATCGACCTCAATGGCAAACTGGTCAACCTTTTTGCCGTTAAGACGCACTCGTCCGTCTGCAATCAGTTCTTCTGCCTGTCTTCTGGAACAATAACCGGTCAGGGCAAGAGCTTTATTGATGCGAGGCATTAACCACCAGACGTGGCTGATTCAACGTCGTCGATAAGCACTTTGGTGCTTTTGCCGGCCATGTCTTGCAAACGGCTTGCCATTTGGTCTTTGGTTTGCTGAACAGTGGTGGATGCCTTTTTCAAAACATGATCACTTTGTTGTTTCAGGTCTTCAATGGCATGCTCTGTTTTGCCGCGAAAATCATGCAATGAGTCTGAGGCATGTTTGTAGAGGTCTTCTGAACCGTCAGCCAGGTCTTTGCGTAATTCAGAGCCCGACTTAGGTGCGGTCAAAATTCCGAAAATAAAGCCAAACAGCCCGCCTACAACCAGTCCTTCTAAAAATCTTCCGCCATTGCTAGCCATAAAAATGCACCTCTCTTATGATTTTTTCGCTTTCTTCTCAGCTTCTTCTTCTTCGCCATGCCCGGCTCCAGCTAGATAAGCTTTTAATCCGGTCATCAATCCGGTTCCCCAAATAGAACTCTGAGATTTAGCTTGTTCAGTTACTTTTCCGATACTTCCAGTGACATCCTCAACTTTGGTCCCTACTCCAGAGATACCACGCTCAGCCAGCTGTTTAATTTCTTGCACGCTGACAAGAACGTTGTCCACTTCGCGAAGCGTGGGCCCAAGCTCTTTATCGAGTGTGTTAATTAAGTTTTCAGTGGCTCCTAAAGTCCTGGCTGATTGATCCAGGAGCTTATAGATAGGAACAGCCATAAAAATGGCAATTACAAAAAAGGTCCCAAAACAAAAAAGAATTGCCTGGTTAATGAATACGCTCAGTTGGGATGGATCCACTTAAATTCAGCCTCTATTTATGCTCTACACTCTGGAAAGGAAGGATATGGGCGTTTTCGCCCAGCTCGAGCTCCTCGCGCTTTTTTGCAGCAGCAAGCTTTCCGGCAGCCACAGCACGTCTTATCCTGTTGGTCTGCTCTTCCATAAGCAACTGGCAGTAATTGAGTGCTGATGCGTAGAGATCTAAAGAATCATCAACAAATTCGCCAATCACTTCAGGAACGTCTTTAGTGGTCCGCTTGATTACTCGGCGGATTTCAGTACCGGACTTGGGTGTTGTAAGCAGCGCCAGTGTGGCTCCGCCTATGACTCCCACCAGCAGCCCGCAAAAC
This sequence comes from uncultured Candidatus Obscuribacterales bacterium, assembly GCA_964514345.1. Classification (GTDB taxonomy): domain Bacteria; phylum Cyanobacteriota; class Vampirovibrionia; order Obscuribacterales; family Obscuribacteraceae; genus Aved-18. Next base: position 2,566 of record CAZEQP010000367.1, on the reverse strand, counting down.
CAGGGCGCTACGCCAGGCTCGTTGCCGTTTTGTGCGTGGTTTCCATTATTGTGTGCCATCTTAAAAATCCCCGTTTTTTTGCCAATTATTTTTTGGTCTGATTAGTTTATCCGAATTTGTAATTAATACCTTAATTAGACGTCGTCGCCATCTTCTTTGTCACGAAACAGAGAAACAAGTATGTCGCATAAGTGCTCGGCAATTGCTCGTTTGGGCATGCGCTGCAGGTTCTCTCTGCCTCCGTCTGCCGACAAAATTATTACGGCATTGTCATCCGAGCCGAATCCAATATCAGGCACAGTGATGTCATTTGCCACAATCACATCCAGATTTTTGCGTTGCAATTTGTCCGAGGCGTTGTGCAAAAGCCCTTCGGATTCTGCGGCAAAACCGATGACCACTTGATCTTCACGCTTGACTCGACCGAGCAAATCGAGAATGTCAGGGTTCTTTGTGAGTTCAAGAGTAATGTCTTCCGAGTCTGTTTTTTTGATTTTCTGGCTGGATACGCTGATGGGTCGGAAGTCTGCCACTGCAGCGGTCATGACCAAAGCGTCACAACGGTCGAATTCAACTTCCACCGCTTCCTGCATATCTTGAGCCGTTTCGACCATAATTACAGGATAGGCGCGGCTGACTGCAACTGTGGAAATAAGTGTTACGTCGGCACCGCGATTGTACGCGGCATCAGCCATGGCGATGCCCATTTTGCCCGAGCTGCGGTTGCCTATGAATCGCACCGGGTCTATAGCTTCTCTGGTACCGCCGGCAGTGATAAGCACCGATTTGCCGTTCAATGTGTTATGGGCAAGAAGCTTGGCCACAACAGCTGCCGTGACTGTTTCAACTGAGGCCATTTTGCCCTGACCGGTGTCTCCGCAAGCCACTTCGCCGAAATCAGGCGGAATGACATCATAACGAAAACGATTTTCGATGATATCAAGATTGTGCTGAGTAGCCGGATGAGCCAGCATGGTGGGGTTCATGGCAGGCGCCACCATCACTTTGGCGGTGGATGCAAGGATCATAGTGGTGAGCAGGTCATCGCAAATGCCAGTCGCCAGCTTGGCTATAACATCGGCAGTGGCGGGAGCAATCAAAATCAAGTCGGCTCTTTTAGCCAGGTCGATATGCTCGGGACGCCATTCTCCTTCTTTGGTGTATTGTTCGCAGTGCACCGCGTTGCGGGTCAGAGTCATCAAACTTAATGGTGTGATGAATTCTTTGGCGTTCGGTGTCAAAACCGCGTGCACATCGGCTCCTGCTCTTCTTAATAGAGAAGCCAGATCACAGGCTTTGTAAGCGGCGATGCCACCACTGACACCAAGCAAAATGGTTTTGTTCTCAAGTGGGAGAAACTTTTCAAACTGGTCCATGGGACCGCTTGCAGTATCAATCTTCGATTTTTTGCGTTTTTGCGACTTGGTCTTGTTGTTCATACTTTTGAGAACTCTCACAGTAGGTGCCGGCGAGCTTTGTCGCCAAAGTGTGCATTTTCATGTATTATACTCTGCTTACAACTCCTGCTCAGCCTTATAAATACAAGAATAAGAATTATGCCAAAGTTTTATGTCACCACCGCCATCGATTACGTGAATGCAGTCCCACATATAGGACACGCTTACGAAAAAATAGCGGCGGACATAGTGGCAAGATACCACCGCATGCGGGGTAAAGATGTGTTCTTCCAAACCGGTGTGGACGAACACGGCTCCAAAGTGGAAAAGTCGGCGATAGAAGCCGGCAAAACACCGAAAGAATTTTGCGATGAAATGTCGGCCAAATTCAAATCAGCCTGGGAACACCTGAACTTATCATTCGACCATTTCATCCGCACCACAGACCCCGAGCATGAAGCGGCAATCCAACACATTTTTCAAAAATTGCTTGACTCAGGCGACATATACAAAGGCAAATATATCGGCCTCTATTGCGAAGGCTGCGAAGATTTCATTCGTGAACGGGATCTGGCTGAAGACGGCACTTGTCCCAACCACAAGAAAAGACCCAAAGAGCTGGAAGAAGAAAACTTTTTCTTTCGTCTTTCATACTACAAAGAAAATTTGAACAAATGGCTTTCCGCCTATCCTGATGCAGTGCGCCCGGAAGGACGCAAAAAAGAAATCCTCAATCAATTGAACGATCCTGAACTGGGTGACTTTTCTGTAACTCGTGCCAGAAGCTCGCTCACCTGGGGAATTCCTGTACCGGGTCATGAAGACCACGTCATCTATGTATGGATCGACGCCCTTTCCAACTACATCACAGGCGTCGGCTACCCGCACGACATGGAAAGATTTCGCCGCTACTGGCCTGCCGAACTGCATCTAATCGGCAAAGACATCAATAAATTTCACAGCATTTACTGGCCCGCTTTGCTGATGGCTCTGGGATTGGATGTTCCCAAACAAGTTTTCGCTCACGGTTTCATAACAGTGCAGGGTCAGAAAATAAGCAAATCACTGGGAAATGTCATAGACCCCATCGCCCTCGCTGAAACTTATGGTGCAGACGCAGTCAGATATTATCTTTTCGCCGCCACTCCTTTTGATTCGGACGGCGACTT